>NZ_DYYK01000187.1:0-56334 GCF_020741705.1 Bacteroides coprosuis | reverse complement strand
GCATCTCTATTTGAGCTTCGAGCTTAACGATTTTTAGGTCTTTGGGTTTATTCATAGGATAGGATATTTTATATATAACATCTGTACTGCCATATTTGATTACCCACTGACGGATAGTATCACTACCTTGTATTCTATATTTTCGACTTAAAGCGCTATAAGAGATATCGGTTTCTTCATATTCCTGAACTACGGATAATTTAAAGGGCATACTATAGTCTTTTTGACTACGCCTAACATACGGTCTTTCTTTACTTTTCATAATGGTTTTGAGTATAGTGTAACGCTATGTTAGGACTAGACATTTTAAACAAAAAAAAGAGGATGTGACCTTTTGACACACCCTCTTTTTTGTTATATGAATTTTAATTATTCAGCTTTTTCGCCATTCCAATCTAGATTAGCCATGCGGACATAGTTTTTGTATCTCCACTTAGCGTTTTCTTCAGCAGCAGCAAATAGTTCTTCTGCTTCTTTTGGATATTGTTTTCTTACTGATAGGTAACGAACTTCACCCATTAAGAAGTCGTGGAATTTATCCCACTCAGGTTCTTTCGAGTCAATTACAAATGGATTCTTACCTTCAGCTTCTAGTTCTGGATTATATCTCCATAAGTGCCAGTAACCACATTCAACAGCCTTAGCTTGTTCTGCTTGAGTTTTACCCATACCAGCTTTTAAACCGTGGCTAATACATGGTGAGTAAGCAATAATAAGAGATGGTCCTGGATAAGCTTCAGCTTCACGAATAGCTTTTAATGTTTGAGCTTGATTTGCACCAATTGCAATTTGAGCAACATAAACATAGCCATAAGTTGTAGCCATCATACCAAGGTCTTTCTTACGTACTCTCTTACCAGAAGCAGCAAATTTAGCGATTGCTCCTAGAGGAGTAGCTTTAGAAGATTGTCCACCAGTGTTAGAGTAAACTTCAGTATCAAGTACCATAATGTTTACATCTTTACCGCTAGCAATCACGTGGTCAAGACCACCAAAACCTATATCGTATGATGCACCATCACCACCGATGATCCATTGTGAACGTTTAACGATGTATTGTTTTAGACCAAGAATGTCTTTGCAGATATCGCAACCACAAGCTTCAGCTTGAGGAACAATCTTATCAAATAGTTCTTTTGTCTTATCAGCATTGTCTTTGTTGTCAATCCATTCTTGGAATAGACCTTTAAGTTCATCTGAGCAAGAAGCACAAGATTGAGCTTTAGTCATAAGGTCTGCTAGGCGTTCGCGCATTTTGCTATTAGCCAATTCCATTCCTAGACCAAATTCACAGAAATCTTCGAATAGAGAGTTAGCCCAAGCTGGACCTTCGCCTCTTTCGTTTGTTGTGTATGGAGTAGACGGTACAGAACCAGAGTAGATTGATGAACATCCAGTAGCGTTAGCAACCATTTGACGGTCACCAAATAATTGAGTAATCAATTTAACATATGGAGTTTCACCACAACCAGAACATGCACCAGAGAATTCAAATAGAGGAGTTGCAAATTGTGAGTTCTTCACATTCGCTTTTACATCCACTAGATGTTGTTTAGTTCCCACTTTATCTGCACAATATTCCCAGTTTGGAGCTTGTTCTAATTGAGATTCTAGAGGTTTCATTTCAAGAGCTTTTCCTCCCTTACGTGGATTACCTGGACATACATCTGCACAGTTACCACAACCCAAACAGTCAAGAACGTCTACTTGGATACGGAAAGTCATGCCATTAAATTGTTTACCTACAGCTTTTAATGATGGGAAGTTTGCACCTTTTTGTTCTTCTTCATCTAATACGAATGGACGGATTGATGCGTGAGGACAAACATAAGCACACTTATTACATTGGATACAGTTTTCAGGATTCCATTCTGGAACGAAAGCAGCAACACCACGTTTTTCGTAAGCAGCTGTTCCTTGTTTCCATGTACCATCTTCTATACCTTTAAATGTAGATACAGGAAGAAGGTCACCATCTTGTGCGTTGATTACACGAACTACTTCATTGATAAATGCTGGGTCGTTGTTTGTTTCAACTTCTTCGTCAGGAAGATTAGCCCAAGCAGGATCTACAGTTAGTTTTTCGTATTCACCACCGCGGTCAACAGCAGAATAGTTTTTATTAACAACATCTTCACCCTTACGTCCGTAAGATTTCACAATGAATTTCTTCATTTGTTCTACTGCAAGATCTACTGGAATTACTTCTGTAATACGGAAGAATGCAGATTGAAGAATTGTATTTGTACGGTTACCAAGACCAATTTCTTGAGCAATCTTAGTAGCGTTGATATAATAAACAGTAATATTACGTTTAGCAAATAGTCTCTTAATCTTGTTAGGTAAGTGTTTTGCTAATTCTTCACCACTCCAAATTGTATTAAGAAGGAATGTTCCGTTTTGTTTTAAACCTTTAGTAACATCATACATTCTTAAATAGGCTTGTACGTGGCAAGCAACGAAGTTTGGTGTATTTACTAGGTAAGTGGAACGAATAGGATCGTTACCAAAACGAAGGTGAGAACAAGTGAAACCACCTGATTTCTTAGAGTCGTATGAGAAATAAGCTTGACAGTGTTTATCTGTGTTGTCACCGATAATTTTCACTGAGTTTTTATTAGCACCAACTGTACCATCAGCACCCAAACCATAGAATTTAGCTTCATACATACCATCACCGCCAAGAGCGATTTCTTCTTCTTGTGGAAGAGAAGTGAAGGTAACATCATCAACGATACCAATAGTAAAGTGATTTTTAGGCATAGCTAAACCTAAGTTTTCGTATACTGCTAGGATTTGTGCTGGAGTAGTATCTTTAGAAGATAGACCATAACGTCCACCTACGATAACTGGAGCATTTTCTTTTCCGTAGAAACAGTCTTTTACGTCTAAGTATAGAGGTTCGCCATTAGCTCCTGGTTCTTTAGTACGGTCAAGAACAGCAATACGTTTTGCTGTTTTTGGAACTGCAGCTAAGAAATGTTTAGCAGAGAATGGACGGTATAAATGTACAGCTACAAGACCTACTTTTTCTCCATTAGCATTTAGATGATCTACTGTTTCACGAATAGCTTCTGTAACAGAGCCCATTGCAATGATAACACGATCAGCATCTTCAGCTCCGTAATAGTCAAATAGACCATATTTACGACCTGTAATCTTAGTGATTTCTGCCATATATTCTTCCACGATTGCAGGAACAGCTTCGTAGAAACTGTTAGCTGATTCTCTGTGTTGGAAATATACATCAGGGTTTTCTGCCATACCACGAGCTACTGGTTCGTGTGGATTAAGAGCTCTTTCTCTAAATTCTTTAAGAGCATCTTGATCTATCAAGTGAGCTAAATCTTCATTTTCCAACATTTCGATCTTTTGGATTTCGTGTGATGTACGGAATCCGTCGAAAATGTTCATAAATGGAACTCTTGATTTAAGAGTTGCTAGGTGAGATACCGCTGCAAGATCCATAACTTCTTGAACAGAGCCTTGTACTAACATAGCAAAGCCTGTTTGACGAGCAGCCATAACGTCTTGGTGGTCACCGAAAATTGATAATGCTTGAGTAGCTAATGCACGAGCTGAAACGTGGAATACACAAGGTAGTAGTTCACCAGCAATCTTATACATATTAGGAATCATCAATAATAATCCCTGTGAAGCTGTATAAGTTGTTGAAAGAGCTCCTGCTTGTAGAGATCCGTGAAGTGCACCTGCTGCACCTCCTTCAGATTGCATTTCTTGTACCAATACTGTCTCGTCGAAGATATTCTTACGACCAGCCGCAGCCCATTCGTCTACGTATTCAGCCATGGTAGAAGAAGGAGTAATAGGATAAATCGAAGCTACTTCTGTGAACATATATGATATATGTGCAGCAGCTTGATTCCCATCACAAGTAATGAATTTCTTCTGTTTAGTCATAACTAATATTATTTAGTGAAAAATTGAGTTAATATAAAAAGCCAAATAACCAAAGTGGAATTTGATTATTATGACCTATTTCCAACTGATGCACCGCATAGGTGATATCAGTGTTGTTTTTATGGATTTGCTCCTTCAAGCAAATCTTAAATGGCATTTTTTCATCAATGATGTAAGAGATTTGTCTGTTTCCTTGATTTACAGAGTGATCTTTCCACATGCAATTCACGAAAAAAGTTTCTATAATGTCATATTCATCAACTTTTATAGGGTAAATACAATACATTAAACTTGTATTATGCATCATTACTTTAGATGGTTTCTTAGGGAAAGATTCTCCTATAGGATAAACCATGTTGATCAGTCGTGCATCTGCAAGATACTTAATATAGTTCATTACCGTAGCTCTAGATGTCTCAATTATTTTTGCTAATTGGCTCACATTTGGAGCTCTAGGTCCATCAACAGCTAAAGCGTAAAGAAGTTTTTTTATTTTAGCTAGATATTTTAGTTCTATTTGTTTTATCAGTAAAATATCAACTTCTACCATCATATTCATAGTTTTAAGTAAGTTCTCCGAGAAATTTCTTTTTTCTAAGAAGAACGGGTAGAAACCATGATGAAGATAATCTTGAAGATAGTCTAAAGGTTTGACTTTTGATACAATCCCTTTGGCTATTTTTTCATGTGAGGTAAGTATTTCTTCTAGAGAATAGGATTGAAACTTCATACCTGTCTGATAGTTAAGGAATTCACGAAAGGAGAAACCTCTGAGATTATAACTCTTTACAATGTTATTTAATTCAGGATTTTCTGCTTTTAAACGCATTACGGAAGATCCTGTAAATATTATTTTCAGGTTTGGAAATCTATCATAGCATTTTTTAAGTTCTTTACTCCAATCTTCGTATTTGAAGACTTGATCAATTAAAAGAACTTTACCTCCTTGTTTTTGGAATTCATCAGCAAAGTCTACTAAGCTATGCCCAGAAAAATAGAAGTTGTTCATGTTTATATACAAGCAAGAACGATCTGTTCCAAATTTTTCTTTGGCATACTGTAATAGAAAAGTAGTTTTACCCACTCCACGTGTTCCCTTTATACCTATTAATCGATCACTCCAGTCAATTTCATCCATTAAATCTCTTCTGATGGGTGCATTGATATGCTCGATTAGATAGTAGTGTGTGCGGTAGAATGATTCCATGCTATAATTTAGTTTTATACACGAGGCAAATATACTTTAATTTTTAGTTATTGCAAAGTGGACATTGCAAAATAATATTAATCTAATAGATCTCTTGTGTTCTGATATTTTGACTGATTTTGAGAGAGTAACAACCTATATTATCGATTTACAGCTAAGTATAGTTTATAGTCTATTATATTAGATGTACTTTTGCCCTAAAATTGATTTGTTTTTATGAGAAGATTATATCTGTTTAATCCAGAATCCGATTTAGCCTTAGCCAATAATGATGAAAATTATATGCCTCCTCAGTCTGCGAGAAAGCTGGCAAAAGATTTGGCTTTATTGCCTCTATGGTATGCTGAAAAGGATAGTCTTATTCTAGCCGAATCATATCCTAATACCGAGTATCTAGAGTGGATACAGAGTATATTGCCTATAAAGGTAGATTTACTAACTTATCCTGAGGCTTCTCACCTAAGTGATATACAATTGTCACCCTGGGGCTGGAATAAAGCCATAAATAAATTTTTTAAGCAATTAGGATTAAATACATATTGTCCAACAGATGATTATTTATCTGCCCTTAGACACTTAACTCGCCGAGATATGGCAGCTCGTCTTTTGAAGCATTTACCCAAATATGATTTTATCTGTGGTTCTTCACAAATATTAATGAGTAAGCCTGATTTAGAATCTTTTCATTCTGTAAATGATAGTTTTATATTAAAAGCTCCAATTTCAGGAAGTGGTAAGGGGCTAAAGTGGTGTAGGAGAGGATTGGATGAGGCTGCTCTAAAATGGTTTAATCGCACCATTGCTCAGCAAGATTCAGCGATTGGAGAACCGATCTATTCTAAGGAACTGGATTTTGCAATGGAGTTTGAAATTATATCCTCTAGTGAAATTCATTTTATTGGATATTCTTCCTTTGAGACAAATGCTAATGGAGCTTATATAGGTAATAAATTAATTTCTGATGTCTCTTTTCTTGAAGATATAGAAAGAAAATATGGATTGAAAAAAGCTCTTCTGCAAATACAACGGGATATAGAAAAACTAGTATTACAATTCTATGGAACAGATTATAGAGGTTGTTTAGGTGTTGATATGATGGTGTGTCAATTTGAAAGCTACCCTTGTTTTCGGATACATCCTTGTGTTGAAGTGAATTTAAGAATGAATATGGGCATACTAGCTCATCAATTGTATCATAGATATATAGATTGTAATAGTACGGGTATTTATAAAATAGATTATTCTAAAAAAATGGATGTTTTATATCAGCAGCATTTACGGATGCAAAAAAAATACCCTCTTGTGATTAAAGAGGGTAAAATTGTAGAAGGGTATTTAGCATTATGTCCTGTTACTCGTCAATCTCAATATCATGCATGGATTCTAATTGAATAGCTTCACTCTCATTTCCATATCGGTCTATTGCTGTAACTGCAAAATACTTATACTTGTTGATTGGTAGTATGGGAGTATAGACATAGTTTGTACCTTTTATATATGTTGCTAATATGTTTTCAGCCTTAGATGTATCGACAGGTTGCTTGTCTGATTGATAAATAATATAGGTTGGCTTGTTATGCTCATCATTGTCTTTACTTTCACTCCAAGATAGAATAGCCGATTCTTCCGTAATTTTAAGTTTTAAGTTTTGAGGTTTGTTCGGAGCTATCTTGTCAAGCCAAGGCATTGCAGGTATTAAAGCGGGATACTTATAATGGTTATTTACGAGAGAGGAGTAAACTCCTTTAGTATCATCTGCTAAAAATTGAGCTCTAAAAAAAGCGTGTCCTTCTAAATGATTATCTCTCACGAAATAAAGTTGACGCTGGACTTCTTCTTTCGCCCAGTTCCCTTCTTTTTCGTCTAAGAAATAAATACCTAGTCCCGAAATAATATGTCTTCCTTGGCTTTGCTCTTTCCAATCAAGGGCAAAAGGATAAAAGTTATTTCCTCTAAAGTACATCATAGGGTATATTTGGTCTTGAATACCCATTTCAAGCCATTTAAATACATCTTGGTACACCTCATTGTAGGCATTCCAGCCCTTTGCAGAATAATGATTGGTGTCGCTATGTTTGCCAATAGGGCAGGTACTTACCTTAACCCATGGTTTTACACTTTTAATTTCGTGATAGGTATGACTAAGTATCTGAGTGATATTGTCTCTTCTCCATTGAGCTTTATCCACACCTTTACCATATTTCTGATAATCTTGATTGTCGGGGAATTTGGCGGAGCGATCAGGGTATCTGAGGTAGTCAAAATGGATACCATCTACATCATATCGTTCAACAATGTCTTTTACTATTTTACCTAAATAATATTTTGATTGTGGATTACCTGGGTTTAGATACCAGTAAGATCCTTGTCTGATAAATAACTTAGGTTCTTTTTTAATAGGAGATTTGGCTCCTAAACTTTTATGAAAACTTACACTACCTATGGGGATACCCACCACCCAAGCATGCAGCTCCATGCCTCGCTTATGACTCTCTTCAATGGCAAATTGGAGTGGATCATATCCAGGATTTCCATTTAACCTACCAGTAAGTGATGAACTATAAGGTTCATGTTTTGAAGGATAGGTAGCATCTCCACGTCCTCTTACTTGAAAAAGTATTGTATTAAAATTAGCTTCTTTAAGAAGATCCAATAATTGTATCAACTCTCTCTGTTGTTGCTTCATGGAAGAGGGTGTTTGAGCTAATGTTTGAGGCCAATCTAAGCGATATGCAGTAGTAATCCATGCAGCACGTACTTCTTGTTTGGGTTGTGCTGAAACAAATGTTCCTAGGGAAAGTAAAAGGAGTAATATATAGGTTGTTTTCTTGATCATAAAGAATGTATTAAGTCATTGTATAAGGCAAAGATAAATAGATTTCTCACTTTTATACATGAAAGTGTAAGAATATAATTAATGCCTTTGTATCTTTGTTGGTTAAGATATAATATGTATAAATGATGAAAAAGAAAAGGAAAAAATCAAATTGGATAGTAGGAGCGCTGTTAATTTATACCACATTAGTTGCCTTCTATTTTTTAGTTTTTGTAGAAAGACAAAATACAATGGAAGAGTATCTGACTATTGGCTTTTCTTATTTAATCATCTTAATTTTATGGTTTGTGCTTCGTAGGAAAGAGAAATATGCACAAGAGCGAGAAAAAGAGATGGGTAACCCTGATAAAAAATAAAATATGAAGAAATTATTATTACTAGTTGTTTGCTTACTAACAACTATTGGAGCAAGTGCTCAGTTTGAAGAAGGTAAATTTATTGTTAATACTTCTATTACTGGTCTAGATTTATCATATAGTAGTGGATCAAAAGGACACTTTGGTTTTGAAGTGGGCGGCGGTTATTTTTTACAAGATAATTGGGCAGTTTTAGCAGATCTAGGTGGTGACTGGTCTAGTCCTGTGGATAAATATAAGCTAGCTGCTAAAACAAGGTATTATTTTGATAATATTGGAATCTACCTAAGTGGTGGTTTGCAGTTGAGTAGTATTCAGTACAAACATATGGATAAGACTAATGACTTTGCTTTTTTATTAGAAGCTGGTTATGCTTATTTCTTGAGTAAAACAGTTACTATTGAACCAGCAGTATATTGGGATTTGAGTGTGAAAGATAGTGATAACTCAAAGATTGGATTGAAGATAGGTTTTAGCTTTTATTTTTAATCTATCACATAAATAGAAACTAAAAATGGTCAATCTAAATTCTTTTGGATTGGCCATTTTTCTATTAGTGGTCTCTTGAAATAAAGTAAATAAAGAGAGTTGTGCTTGAATTTCTTATTGTAAGTCTTAGGCAAGTACTAACTAGATCCCTGACATGATGATGACATGTCGGTGTCAAAGCAATCTCATGACACCGATATGATGCTTTATCATCCCTAGCATAAATGACTGGTATCTTATTGAGTAACATATAAAAACGGAGGTAAGCACATATAACTTACCTCCGTTTTGTATCTGTTTTTTTATTCTTTGTTTTCTAGTTTTTCTTTTAAGAAATATCCAGTGTGGCTTTTAGGGTATTGAGTTATTTCTTCAGGAGTGCCAGTGGCTATTAGTTCACCACCTTTATCTCCTCCATCTGGTCCTAAATCAATAATATAATCTGCACACTTGATCACATCCATATTGTGTTCAATAATTAAGACAGTGTGACCTCTTAGGATCAAAGCATCAAAAGCTTCTAATAGTTTTTTGATATCATGAAAGTGAAGTCCTGTTGTAGGCTCATCAAAGATGAATAATGTAGGTTTAGCTTTTTCCTGACTTAGATAAAAAGCTAGCTTGACACGTTGGTTTTCACCTCCCGATAGAGTAGAAGAAGATTGTCCTAGGCGAATGTAACCCAAGCCAACATCTTGGAGAGGTTTGAGCTTCTTCACAATCTTGGGCTCTTTATTCTTCTCAAAAAACTCAATAGCTTGATTTACGGTCATTTGTAAAATATCGTAAATATTTACTCCATGATACATAACCTCTAAAGTGTCTTGCTTGAAGCGTTTGCCGTGGCATGATTCACATTGCAAAACAAGGTCGGCCATAAATTGCATTTCCACTGTAATGGTTCCATCACCTTTACACTCCTCACATCTTCCTCCTTCACTATTAAAACTGAAGAAACCTGGTTTATATCCCATTTGCTTAGAAAGAGGTTGGTTAGCCCATAACTTACGAATTTCATCATAAGCTTTTAAGTATGTGGCTGGATTAGAACGAGATGAACGCCCTATGGGGTTCTGATCTACAAACTCGATGTTATCTAGTAACTTTATATCACCTGTCAACTCAGTAAACTCTCCTGGTCTATCTGTGTACTCATCGAGTTGTCTTTTTAATGCTCTAAAGAATATATCTTGTACTAAGGTACTTTTCCCCGAGCCAGAAACACCTGTAACTACAGTCATTACATTAAGAGGGAATTTTACATCAATACCTTTAAGGTTGTTTTCTCTAGCTCCTTTAATCTCAATATAATTATTCCAAGGCCTTCTGTGTTGAGGTACGGGTATCGTTTCTTCCCCAAGAAGATATTTTACTGTATAACTATTACTATTGGGTTGCAAGTTATTCATATCTCCTTCGTAAACAACTTCACCACCTAGCCTACCAGCTTTCGGACCTATATCAATGATATAGTCGGCTGCCCGTATTATTTCTTCATCGTGTTCTACAACAACTACTGTGTTGCCTAGATCTCTTAGCTGTTTTAGTACATTAATAAGTTTATCAGTATCTCTACTGTGTAAACCGATGCTGGGTTCATCTAGAATGTATAAACTACCTACGAGGCTACTACCCAATGAGGTAGCTAGGTTTATTCTTTGGCTTTCTCCTCCCGAGAGAGAGTTGCTTAATCGATTTAGAGTAAGATAACCCAAACCAACATCAATAAGGAACTGGATGCGGCTAGTAATTTCAGTCAATATTCTAGTAGCAACCTTCAATTCATATTCAGAGAGTTCTAGATGTTTAAAAAATAGGCTAAGTTCGTTTATTGGCTTATCTACTAATTTAGTAATACTCAAACCTCCAACTTTAACATAATTCGCTTCAGGTTTTAAGCGAGTGCCTTTACATTTAGGACAAGTTGTTTTTCCTCTATAGCGAGAAAGCATAATACGGTACTGTTTCTTGTACTGGTTTTCTTTCAGCATACTGAAGAAATCATTGATCCCTTCAAAATATTGATTGCCTTCCCATAGAATATTTTTTTGTTCTTCTGTGAGTTCATAATAGGGTGTAAATATTGGAAAACCAAACTTATCTGCATTGCTGATCAGTTTATCTTTCCATGCACTCATCTTTTCACCTCTCCAGCAAAACACTGCATTTTCGTAAATAGATAATGCTCTGTTGGGTATAACAAGGTGTTCGTCTATGCCCATAACTTTACCAAAACCTTCGCATTCAGGACATGCACCAATGGGGGAGTTGAAGGAGAACATCTGATCGGTGGGTTCTTCGAACTCAATGCCATCAGCTTCAAACTTATTACTAAATGAATGAGTGATATTTTCTCCGTTGGGAAGGAAGAATCGAAGAATACAATTTCCTGCACCCTCATACAATGCAGTTTCTACAGAATCTGTTAATCTACTAATTGTATCTTTACTATTATCGACTTTCATTCGATCGATTAATAGATGTACTTGGTCTTGTGAGTTGGGGGTATAAGCATCAATACGAATAATTTCTCCGTTGACTTCTACTCGGTTAAATCCTTGTTTTAGATCCATATCCAACTGCTCCTCCAAAGTACGATCTTGGCGTACAAGGACAGGGGTAAGAATTGTAAATTTTGTACCTATTGGGTAAGACAACATACATTCTACGATGTCATTCATAGAGTGTTTCTTAACTTCTTTACCACTGATAGGACTGTATGTCTTGCCTACTCTGGCATATAATAGTCTTAAATATTCATATATTTCGGTAGATGTACCCACTGTTGATCTTGGGTTTCTGCTATTTACTTTTTGTTCGATGGCAATAGCAGGAGGAATACCTTTTATAAAGTCACATTCAGGTTTACTCATTCTACCTAAGAACTGACGTGCATAACTTGATAAGCTCTCTACATATCTACGCTGCCCTTCAGCATATAATGTATCGAAAGCTAAAGATGATTTTCCAGAACCTGATAACCCAGTAATAACCACAAGTTTATTCCTAGGAATATCAACATCTATATTTTTCAGGTTGTTTACACGAGCTCCTTTAATTGATATATAGTTCCCTTCGGCCATTTAGTTCCTTCTTTTTGATTGAAATGCAAAGTTAATGTTTTTGTACCTCTTTTTACCCATAATTGAGTAAGTAGATTTTTATTAAACTTCTTATGATATGCTAATTGCTTTAATAAACAAGTTACATAGTATAAAGTGTTTGCAGTTTTTACTTTTTATAATGAAAAGAGGTAATAAAAGTATATATTTGCTGCGAACTAATTAAAATAAGCAATGAAGAGTAAAATACCTTTTTTTATACTGATTATTTTTTTGATATTCGGATTCTCTGGAGATCTACTGGCTCAAAAGTATCCGAAACGAGAGTTTAGAGCGGGTTGGATACAGATTATTAATGGACAATTTCAAGGTTTATCTACAGCACAAGCACAACAGCGTTTACTGAATCAATTAGATGCTTTAAAAAAAGCAAACATGAATGCTGTTATTTTTCAGATTAGAGCTGAAGGTGATGCCCTTTATGAATCCAACTTAGAACCTTGGAGTAGATTTCTTACTGGACAACAAGGGAAAGCACCTAATCCTTATTGGGATCCTTTGGCTTTTATGGTAGAAGAATGTCATAAGCGAGGTATGGAATTACATGCATGGATAAATCCATACAGAGCTATGATGAATATAAATAAAGAGTTAGCTTATTCTCATCCCTATATAAAGTACCCCGAGCGTTTTATTCAATATGGAAATCAATTGTTTTTTGATCCAGCCCTTCAAGAAAATAGAAATTACATTTGTAGCATTGTAAGTGATATTGTAAATAGATATGATGTCGATGCGATACACATGGATGATTATTTTTATCCTTATCCTAAAGACGGGATAGAGTTTAATGATGATCCTAGTTTTAGAAGGTTAGGCTCTGTATATACAAATAAGGGTGACTGGAGAAGGGATAACGTGAATCTGTTGATTAAGCAAATTCATGAGACCGTAAGAGAGATTAAACCATGGGTTAAATTCGGTGTAAGTCCTTTCGGGATCTATAGAAATGAACGCTCTAATCCATTTGGAAGTAGAACCAATGGCTTACAAAACTACGATGATTTATATGCTGATGTCTTATTATGGGTCAATAAAGGTTGGGTAGATTATAATATTCCTCAAATCTATTGGCATGTAGGACATCCAGTTGCAGATTATCAAGTTTTAGTAGATTGGTGGGCTAAAAACAGCAGTAATCGTCCACTTTTTATTGGACAATCTGTTCCAAATACTATTCAGCATGCTGATCCCAACAATCCAAATATGAACCAATTACCTCTGAAAATGCGTATTCAGCGTTCATATCAGTCTGTCGGTGGTAGTTGTCAGTGGCCTGCTACATCTGTAGTAGCCAATGAAGGTAGATATTTAGATGCTTTAGTATCTGAATATAATAAATATCCTTCCCTTGTACCTGTATTTGATTTTATGGATGATAAAGCTCCAAAATCTGTTCGTAAAGTTAAAAGTCTTTGGACGATAGATGGATATATGTTATTCTGGACAGCACCAAAGGCAAAAACATTAATGGATGAGGCTATACGCTACGTGATTTATCGTTTTGAAAGGGGGCAGAAGATAGACCTAGAAGATCCTTCTCATATTGTAGCCATTACACCCAATGAGTACTATAAGTTGCCTTATGTGGATGGTCAGAAAAAATATACTTATGTAGTTACAGCTTTAGACCGATTACATAATGAGTCTAAATACAAGAGAAAGAAAGTGTCTCTATAGTATTTTACTTTATTGTTAATAGATAATAAGCCCTATCACTCCGCATATAATTATGAGTAGTATAGGGTTTATTTTGTATTTGGACTTTGAGAAGAAAAATGCTAATGCAAAAATAGCAATACTACAGATAAAAGAATACATATCTAGTTGTGGTGAAGAGAAGTTTTCTTTATCCATTAAGACTAAAGCTGCAGAAGCTAAAAGTCCAACCACCGCAGGTCTTAATCCACTAAATATAGCCTCTACAGTAGGGTGGCTACTATATCTTAAAAAGAACTTACTGATTAGGAGCATAAGTATAAAGGAGGGAAAAACAACAGCTAAAGTAGCAACTATAGAAACTAATATGCTACCTCCTGTAGCCGTGTATCCTACGTAGGTAGCAGCATTAATACCTATTGGTCCAGGAGTCATCTGACTGATTGCTACTATGTCTGTAAATTCTTGTGGTGTGAGCCATTGGTAATGTGTAACAACTTCTCCTTGGATCATAGAAAGCATGGCATAACCACCTCCAAATCCAAATAACCCAATTTTAAAAAAGGTGTAGAACAATTCAAAGTATAGTGTAATCATGCTTTATTTTTTTTAATTTGACCCCATGCAAAACCTAACACGCCTGCAGCCACAATAATCCAAATAGGAGAGACATCCATAAGCCATATCAAGAGGGCTGATACAATTGGAATCCATACATTGTAAATAGATATTTTTGCTGTTTTAGCCATAGAAAAAGTTGGTGCAGCAATTAAAGCAACTACTGCAGGACGAATGGCTTTAAACATTTTCTCAACATATATATTGTCTTTGAAAGCTTGAAAAAACATTGCAATCATCAATATGATAAGAAAAGATGGAAGTACAGAACCCAGAGTTGTCACTAAACAACCTTTAATCCCTTTTAACTTGTACCCTATAAAGATGGATATATTTACAGCTAAAATGCCAGGAGCAGATTGCGCTATCGCAAGTAAATCCACAAACTCCTCTTGTGATATCCACTTTCGTTTTGTTACTATTTCGTCCTCTATAATAGGGACCATAGCATAACCTCCACCTATTGTAAATGCTCCTATTTTGAAAAAAATTCTAAATAATTGTAGATACGGATTCATTATGAGTTTTCTTTAGCATATTTTGATGGCGTCATATTATAATGCTTTTTAAATACTTCTCTAAAGTATTTAGCATCATTAAACCCTGTCTTTTCTGCTATTTCTGCAATTGTAAACTCTTGACTTTTTAAGAGTAGTGCGGCATGATTTAATTTGATGAGTCGTATATAATCTGACGGTGTTTTGTTCGTTAAATCTTTCAATTTATTGTAGAAACTTGTTCTACTCATATTTAAAATAGCACATAGTTTATCGACAGTAAAATCGGCTTCCGACATATGTTCTTCCACCTTTTCTTTTACGGTAGCAATAAACTTCCAGTCTAGATTAGTAGAACAGTGTATGCAATCTATTGGTTCTTGAATTTCTAAACTAGCATATTTATCTCTTAGTAAGGCTCTATTTGCCAATAAATTTGCCATTGAAGCCTTTAAAATTCGATAATTAAAAGGTTTTAGGATGTATTCATCGGCTCCATTTTGCAATCCTTTTAAGATATGCTTCTCATCATTCTTATCTGTTAATAGGATAATCGGAATATGTGAGGTTTCAATATCTCCTTTAAGTGTTAATGAAAGTTCTGTACCCTTCATGTCTTGAAAATACATTCTAGAAATGATTATATCTGGGCGTAGTTCTTTTGCCATATGGATAGCATCATGTCCTAGTTTCGCTGTTTCAATAATATAATCGTCTGATAAATTATTAATGATTTCGGCTTGCAATGTAGCGTCATCTTCGGCTAAAAGAACGGTTGGCTTTCTGCCATCATTAACAAAATCGTGATTGTTTAATATTTTGTGATTAATAGGGGTTCCTTTCTTAAGTATCGGCAGTCTATGGATGACTGGAGGTAGTTTAAGAATAGTTTTGTGTTCTTCTTTAGGTGCCTCATATGCCATACTTTTATGGTAGAAAGGTAAATTAACTCTAAAGGTAGTTCCGCTCTCTTTATTGCTGTCTAAACTAACAGTACCATTGTGTACTTTAACTAGTTGACAAACTAAGCGAAGACCTAATTCTTTTTGAGCTTCCGTATTGCCATAGATAGCATCATCTAGGCATTTTCCATCTTTTAAGCTGTTTAATTGCTCCTCTGGAATAAGGTCTCCTTCATGGTTAACTTCAAAGAACCAAGAATCAGTATCCATACCCATTTGTAGCTTTACCGACTTAAAGTCTGGTGTCTTCTCAATGGCATTATTTAATAGATTATTAAAGATCGCTTTAATTTTATCTTTATCAATCCACACCAATAAGTCTTCTTCTAGTGTGTTTTCTAGTTTTATACTTACCTGCTTGAGTTCGGCAATCGGTAGTGTTTGTTTTATGATTCGATCAACTAGGTGCGAAAGATTATGTTCGGAGAGGTAAAGTTTGTTTTTATTCTTCTCCATTCTTTCGTAATTAATCACATTGTCATTTTGAGCTAATAGAGTGTTTAGGTTTCTAAGAACCACTCGTAAGTTATTCAAGCCATTAGGTGATAGTTGTTCTTTTTCGTGGATTTCTTGAAGAGGCTCTTTTATTAATCTTAGAGGTACCTTAATGTCATGAGCCGTGTTATAATAGAACTGTTTAGTATGGTCTACTAACTTCTTTTCACTTCTTTGTATGAAGTAACGAGTAATTAATACTAATAAGCCTACGATTATTAGTAGATACATTGTTTTGGCTAACACATTCCACCAATAAGGATTTAAAACTTCAATATGGATAACTCTTTCTTCTAATACCTCTTTAGAGTTATCTCGGGGTATGGCTCTGACAGTAAATTTGTAAGTACCTGGATTCAGATTTGTAAAGTTGAACTTGGTTTCTTCGGTAGGTAAACTCCACTTATCATAAAGTCCATCCATTTTCCATGTATAAAGAATATTAGATGGATAATCATAATTTATTGAGCCTACTTTTATTGAAACGTTGTTTTCTTTAAATTTTAGGGTTATATGATCTACTTCGTTAAGTGGAGCATTTAAAACAGTATTGTTGTCTGTTGGATGAATGACTTGTTGATTAACTATTAGTTCCTCTAAAATCATTTTAGAGTTGTAGCCCGATTGAACTTTACTGTTTTGCCCAAACCGAACTACTCCATTTGCACTACCAAAGAGGTAATCACCATTTTTAAGTTGGATACCTGCATTACCACTGAAGAAAGTAGTGAGTAAACCTTGGTCTTTAGTCCAGTTTTGGAAACTTAGATCCTCTAGATTTAATTTTGAAAGACCTTTGTCTGTGGCTAAATAAGCAAAATTATCATCCTTATCGGTAACAATAGAACGAACAATATTTGAAATCAAGAATGAGTTTTCTTTATGAAAATGCTTAAATGTACCACTCTTAGGGTCGAAGATTAGTAAGCCTTCATTTGTTCCAATATATAAGTTTCCTGTTTTGTCTTGATGAAGTGTATGAACAAAAGGAGAAATGATAGGTAAATCTATTTTTCTGCTATTACCCGATTTTTTCTCTAAAATGTATAACCCTTTGGCTGAAGCTACCCAAATACTAGATGCATCTTTTTCTACTAAAGTAGTAATGGAATTTAAGTCATTAAAATAGCGAATACGCTCATTCCCTATATTTATTTGTTTCAAATTGTAATAACCACCTACCCAAATCGAGTTGTCTTTATCTTTTACAATAGCACGGATACACTTATCGGGTTGATTAATTTGCTGGAGTTGATTAGATAATAATAATTTCGATTTATGTGTGTGCTTATTGATCTCATATACTCCTGAATTGTATCCTCCTACCCATATAATACCAGGGCTTACTTCACATAAAGAAATAAACATATGGTTATTGATTGTTAACTCCTGGTTATAGGAAGATAAATAAGATTCCCAGCGATCAGTTTTTGTATGATATAAACTAATGCCGTTGGTTGTTGCAAACCATAAATCATCATCCTTGTCCTCTAAAATACAATTTACCTCATCATGAATAAGAGATTGCGAATGTTTTGGAATATGTCTGATCCATTCGTAGTTCATATTCTGGTTATTCCGTATAGTAATACCCTCGGGATAATTTGCCATCCAAATTCGATCACTCTCATCTAAAAAAATATCTTTGATGTTATTCCCATTCATTCCATTGGGGCTATCATAATCTGCAATGATATATGGTTGGAGTGTTTGTTTAGTTACATTTAGTAGAAACACACCAGCTCCATTGGTCGCAACAAGAATTTCATCCTCGTTATAGTGTGTCATTTTATTAACACTAGTTGTTTGTAAATCAAGCTGCGAGGATAATGTACCTTTTTCAATATCGTAAATAAACAATCCCTGCCTAAGAGTGGCGATTATCAAAGAGTTGCTTTCCTTATGATAGTAGAGTTGTTCTATACGCATAGGAAGCTTTTCTATTAATAACGAATTGGTAGTTAGTTGAAGAGAATCATTTCTTATTTCGGCTAAAAATACGCCATGTGTAGTACCTATAGCATATGAGTCCCCTTGTAGTTGTTCGATGCTAGTTGCTGCATAAAGGGGGTGTTGAGTAATACTTACTTCTTTACGTTTTTGGTAGTTGTAAATGTGTAAGTTTCCTTGATAGGCCATCCATATTCTATTATTCTCATCAATATCGCTAAAATCGAGTATCGTTGTTTCGTTAGACTCGTTGGGATAAGTATAAAATAACTCAAATTCATCAGAATAGTTGTTGTATTGAAAAACTTTGCCATCAGAACCTATTTGCCATAAAATATTATCGGGAGAATAAAATAGATTTTTTAAGTGTGTTGATGAATTTAGTTTATGTCCATCAAGGAAAAAATTATAGTGTTTAAACTCTGCTCCATTGAATCTATCAGCTCCTTCATAAGTAAGAAACCACATATAACCTTTGCTGTCTTTTTGTATGCTATAGACATGTCTGTGGCTTAATCCTTCGTTAACACCTAGGTAGGTGTAGGACTGTGCTTGTGTTATTATTGATAAAAAAAGGAGACAGAGTACGGGTATAAGTCTCTTCATAATAGTTGGGTGTTATATTGGGGAGTTTCCCAAAACTGACTATTGTATGTCTTACAAAACTAAAAAAAAATAGCATCAAAGACAAATTTATGCTCTTCTCAAAAAAGATATCTTTTTAAAATTAATGATTAGATTTTATTAATTTATATTACCACTAAATTTTTACAAATGTTTAATGATTAGGTAACTATAGAACTCCTTCTAGATGCGTTTTCCAGATATACTAGTAGGTCTCTGAGATTTTTATAGGCTGTCAGTATGGTTTAGTATAAAGAAATCAGGGAAGACTTCTTGCGATAGTCTTCCCTGAATAAAAAATATAAAATAAAGGTTAGGATTACTTTTTGTTTTTCTCAATCCATTCTCTTGCATTTACAAATGCCTCAATCCATGGAGTAACTTGATCAAATTTTCGTCTGTCATTCGGATAGAATGCGTTTTGCCATGGGAATATAGCTCTTTCTAAGTGAGGCATCATAGCGATGTGACGACCATCATTGCTAGCAACAGCTGCGGTAGCATACTTGGATCCATTCGGATTGGCAGGATATTCATCATAGCTATATTGAGCTACAATATTATATTTCTCTTGTTCATAAGGTAAATCAAATTTTCCTTCGCCATGAGCTACCCATATACCTAATTTACTTCCACTTAATGATCCAAACATCACTGTACGATTTGTGGGGATAGTAACACCCAGGAATGATGATTCAAATTTATGAGAGTCGTTATGAAGCATCTTGACTTTCTTTTTATGATCTGGATAAATAAGTCCTAATTCTATCATTAGTTGACATCCATTGCATATACCAAGTGAAAGAGTGTCTTTTCTTTCATAGAAACGTTTGATAGTTTCTTTTGCTTTATCATTGAAAAGTATTCCTCCAGCCCAACCTTTGGCTGATCCTAAAACGTCTGAGTTGGAGAATCCACCGCAGAAAACAACAATATTAATATCTTCTAAAGTTTCTCTGCCGCTGGTTAAGTCGGTCATCATTACATCTTTTACATCAAAGCCTGCAAGATGCAGAGCATAGGCCATTTCTCTTTCACCATTGGTTCCTTTTTCTCGGATAATAGCTGCTTTAATACCAGATAAATGTGTGCGAGATGCTTTGAGCTTATATTGGGATAACTTGCCTGTAAAGCTTGGCATGAAAGCAAATTCTAAAGGTTGCTTTTTGTAGTTTTCGTAACGTTCTTTAGCTTTTCCGTTAAACGATTGATCTTTATCTAATAAGTATGAAGTTGAATACCATACGTCGCGTAGATAATCAATGCCGAACTGATAGGTTGCACCAGCTTTAGAGACAAGTATGTGTCTTTCTTCTGAAGGCTTACCTATTTTTACGATTCCTACACCTTGTTCTTCTAATAGATCTAGAATGCTAGATGCTTTTTTATCGTCAATTTGTACTAGGATACCTGGGTTTTCAGCAAAGAGTATTTTGATTAAATCATCTTCAGGAATACTGTCTAGATTTATCTCCATACCACCTTCTGTATTGGCAAAGCACATTTCGAGAAGTGCTGTAATTAATCCACCTGCAGAAATATCATGACCTGATAAGATATGTCCTTTGCTGATCAGTTCTTGTACAGCAGTAAATGCATCTCTAAAATATTCAGAGTCTTGAATAGTTGGAACCTCTTGTCCTACTTTACCCAGACTTTGAGCAAATGCTGATCCTCCTAATTTAAAGCTATCAAAGCTGAAGTCAATGTGGTAAATAGAAGTCTTAGTATTATTAACTAATACAGGAGATACTACTCGTTTTACATCGGATACTTCTCCCATTGCAGAGACAATAACAGTACCGGGAGCTATAACTTTATCTCCATCAGGGTACTTCTGAGTCATTGAAAGAGAATCTTTTCCTGTAGGGACATTGATGCCTAGGTCGCAACAGAAATTACTTAATGCTTGTACTGCAGAGTAAAGGCGAGTGTCTTCACCGTCTTGTGAACGGCAAGGCCACATCCAGTTGGCTGATAATGATATTGTATCAAGTCCATCTACTAAAGGAGCAAATACTAAGTTTGTAAGAGCTTCACTAACGGATAGAATAGATCCAGCTTCTGGATTAGCCAATCCAGCTTGTGGGGCGTGACCAATAGATGTTGCAATCCCTTTGGTACCTGTATAATCCAGTGCGACAACACCGCAATCACTCAGTGGTAATTGAATTTCTCCTTGGCATTGTTGTCTGGCTACTTTACCTGTAACCGAACGGTCCACTTTATTAGTAAGCCAGTCTTTACAAGCGACAGCTTCTAGTTGGAGAACATCTGTGAGATAATCGTGCAGCTTACTTAACTCATAAGCTGGCATTTCGTATGTTCTTTCAACAGTTTTATCTTCCATTATAGTCTTAGGTGACGAACCAAACATTTGATCCATTGCTAAATCAAAAGGTTTAACACCATCTGCTTGTACAAATGAGAATCGATCATCACCTGTTGTTTCACCTACAATGTACATAGGAGCACGTTCTCTTTCTGCTATAGCTTTAACGTGTTCTATTGAATCTTTTTCAATCAACAGTCCCATTCTTTCTTGAGACTCATTGGCTATGATTTCTTTGGCAGAAAGTGTTTTGTCTCCAATAGGAAGCTTACTCATATCTATAGAACCACCACAACCTTCTACCAATTCAGATAGACAGTTTACGTGTCCTGCTGAACCATGGTCGTGAATGGATATGATCGGATTATTATCTTCTTCGGTAAGGGCTCTAACTACATTATTGGCTCTCTTTTGCATTTCTGCATTGGCTCTTTGTACGGCATTTAGCTCGATACCACTACTGTATCTACCTGTATCTACAGAGGAAACAGAGCCTCCACCTAAACCTATTCGGTAGTTATCACCACCTAATACTACTATCTTATTGCCAGGTTCGGGTTGTCCTTTTAGGCTATCTCTTTTTCTACCATACCCTACACCTCCAGCAAGCATAATTACTTTATCGTAACCATATACTTCATTGTTTTCAGTGTGCTCAAAAGTAAGTACAGATCCACAAATAAGAGGTTGTCCAAATTTATTTCCAAAGTCGGAAGCTCCATTAGATGCTTTAATTAGAATTTCCTCTGGAGATTGGTATAGCCATTTACGAATAGGAAGAATACTTTCCCACTCTCTACCTTCTTCTAATCTAGGGTAGGAAGTCATATATACTGCTGTTCCTGCAATTGGCCAAGAACCTTTACCTCCAGCCATACGGTCTCTAATCTCCCCGCCAGTACCTGTTGAAGCACCATTAAATGGTTCTACAGTAGTAGGAAAATTATGTGTTTCAGCTTTTAAGGAGATAATACTTTCTACTTCACTTGTTTTAAAATAGTCAGATTTAGCATGGTCGGCAGGAGCAAAAAGTTCTACTTTAGGACCTGCTGCAAAGGCAACATTATCTTTGTATGCAGAAATAATACGATTTGGATTTTCTTTGGTTGTCTTTTTGATCATATCAAAGAGTGAAGATTCTTTCTCTTCCCCATCAATGATAAAAGTTCCTCCAAAAATTTTGTGGCGACAATGTTCTGAATTGATTTGAGCAAATCCAAAAACCTCTGAATCTGTTAGTTTTCTGCCCAAGTCTTTTTCTAATTGATTTAAATATTCAATCTCTTCAGGAGACATAGCCAATCCCTCTTTTTCATTATAGGAAGCTATGTTTTCAATGTGTTGTATAGGTTCTGGTGTACGGTTTGAAATAAAAATACGCTGATTAAGCCCGTCATATAAATGTTGTAACATAGGGTCGTAATCAGCGTTCTTGTCTTTTACAGGAAAGAATTCTTCAATTCGTTCTATTCCTTGTAATCCCATATTTTGGGTTATTTCTACTGCGTTTGTACTCCAGGGGGAAATCATTTCAGGCCGAGGTCCTACTAGATAACCTTCGAGGGTTTCTTTCCCTTCTAGCTCAGCTTCTCCAAAAAGCCAGCACAGTTTATTACAGTCAGTTGGTGGTAAATCTTGATTGCAATCAACAGCAATCACCGAATCATTAGGAGTTCTAAAAAAAAGAATCATGCGGTTATAAAATTAACGATTAAGATATAAGAATCTACACTTACTCGCATTTGTAAAGGCTAAGCCTTTGTGCGAGCCAGTTGCGAAGAGCAACACGCTCAATAAATGCAAAGATAATATAATATAATAAGTATTATAGAAGGATAAAGAAATAATAAAAAAAGTAACCCCCTTATGCTATTGAAAGTACAAGGGGGTTGATTGAAAAGTATATTAGAAGTTTACTTAAAAATAATTATCTAATCTTTTTATAACCATATACTGCAAGAGAGCCTAGTTCTTCTTCAATACGTAGAAGTTGGTTGTATTTAGCCATACGGTCTGAGCGACTTAAAGAACCAGTTTTGATTTGTCCACTATTTGTAGCTACAGCGATATCTGCAATTGTAGCATCTTCTGTTTCACCCGAACGGTGTGAAGTAACAGAGGTGTAACCATGGCGATGTGCCATTTCTATAGCATCAAGAGTTTCTGATAGAGAACCAATTTGGTTTACTTTAATCAAAATAGAGTTACCACAACCTAGTTCAATACCTTTAGATAGGAAGTCAACATTTGTAACGAATAAGTCATCACCTACCAATTGGCATTTGCTTCCAATTTTATCTGTAAGTTTTTTCCATCCGTCCCAATCATTTTCAGCCATACCATCTTCGATAGAGTCAATAGGGTATTTGTCAATCAGCTCTTCTAGATATGCTATTTGTTCTTCGGCATTACGTTTTTTTCCTTGTTTGCCCTCAAAAAGCGTATAATCATAAACTCCATTTTTGTAGAACTCAGAAGAAGCACAATCTAAAGCGATAGTTACATCTTTCTTAGGTTCATAACCTGCAGCTTTTATTGCTGATAGGATAGAATTTAGAGCATCTTCAGTTCCTTCAACTTCTGGAGCAAAACCACCTTCATCACCAACGGCAGTACTTAATCCTCTGTCTTTTAATACTTTCTTTAAAGCATGGAAAACTTCAGCACCCATACGTAAGCCTTCTTTAAAAGATTTAGCACCTACAGGTCTAATCATAAATTCTTGGAAAGCAATAGGAGCATCACTATGAGAACCTCCATTGATGATATTCATCATCGGAACTGGCATAGTGTAAGTATTAGTACCGCCTATATAACGATATAGAGGTAATTCTAAATAATTAGCAGCTGCTTTGGCTACAGCTAGAGAAACACCTAAAATAGCATTTGCACCTAAGTTTGATTTTGTCTTTGTTCCATCAAGTTCAAGCATCTTATTGTCTATAGCCCTTTGTTCTAAAGCACTATATCCTATAAGTTCTGGAGCTATTTTATTATTGATATTTTCTACTGCTTTGAGAACGCCTTTTCCTAAGTAACGTTTCTTATCACCATCACGTAGTTCTAAAGCTTCGTGTTCGCCAGTAGATGCTCCCGAAGGAACTGATGCACGACCCATAACGCCACAATCTAAATAAACATCAACTTCAACTGTTGGGTTACCTCTTGAATCAAGGATTTCTCTTCCTATTATTTTTTCTATTCTCATTATAAATAAATTTATTTAAACACTTTATTTCTTGTACATTGGGTACACTAGTATTTATCCTAATACCATATAAATAACAATATATAGAATGTATTGTTTAGAAAGAGTCTAAATTTTATTATCTGTTTTATCTGTACGAATTTGATTCTTTTACAAGGAGTTTTTGTAGTAAAAAATATTGAGTATAGACATCAGATTGTTTTTGGTTTTGATCAAAATTAATTAATGATTTCTATTAAAGGTTCTGTCGCTTTTATAATAGACTGAAATATTATAATATATTTTAAGTTCATAATGAGTTTGTTACAGATATAAACTTTTAAAAAAATAGACAAATTTTTCTGTTGAGGCTACTTGCTTTCTAAATCGCCTTTGCCTATTTTTACAGATGATAGATTTTGTATAACATATTTTTAGAACTATACATATGACAATTACGGAACGCTTTTTAAAGTACGTAAGCTTCGACACTCAGTCTGATGAAAACTCAGGTGTTACACCTAGCACCCCTGGTCAACGAGTTTTCGCTGAGTTCTTAAAGAAGGAGCTTGAAGAGTTAGGTCTAACAGAGATCACTCTCGATGAAAATAGCTATCTATTTGCTACACTTCCATCCAATATAGAAAAAGAAGTACCTACAGTAGGTTTTATTGCTCACTTAGATACTAGTCCTGATATGTCGGGCAAAGATGTAACTCCTCGTATTGTAAAAAGCTACGATGGTGGAGATATCACTCTATGTGAGGAAAGTAAGATTATTCTTTCACCTAATCAGTTCCCAGAACTACTAGCTCATAAAGGTGAAGACTTAATTGTAACCAATGGTCATACACTTCTTGGAGCTGATGACAAAGCAGGTATAGCAGAAATAGTTACTGCTATGGAATACTTGATAAATCATCCTGAAATAAAGCATGGTAAAATACGTATAGGTTTTAACCCTGATGAAGAGATCGGTCTTGGAGCTCATAAATTTGATGTAGAAAAGTTTGGCTGTGAATGGGGTTATACTATGGATGGCGGTGAACTTGGTGAATTGGAGTTTGAGAACTTCAATGCAGCTTCGGCAGTCATTATTATTCAAGGACGTAATGTTCATCCAGGTTATGCTAAGAATAAAATGATAAACTCTATTACTCTCGCTAACCAAATGATATCTATGTTTCCTCGTCATGAAACTCCCGAACATACAGAGAAATATGAAGGTTTCTATCATTTGGTAGGAATTGAAGGAGGCGTAGATAAAACAACTTTGACTTATATTATAAGAGATCACGATCGAGTAAAATTTGAAAGTCGCAAAACTAAAGTTCAAGAGATTGTTAAAAAACTAAATTCTGAATTTGGTGCAGGTACAGTTGCTCTAGTGTTAAAAGATCAATACTATAATATGCGTGAGAAAATTGAGCCTATGATGCATATAATAGACTTAGCTGCAGAGGCTATGAAGGCTGTAGGAGTAACTCCAAATATTAAGGCTATTCGAGGAGGTACTGATGGGGCTCAACTATCATTCAAAGGGTTACCTTGTCCCAATATCTTTGCAGGAGGGTTAAATTTTCATGGTAGATATGAATTTGTACCAATTCCCAATATGGAAAAAGCAACTCAAGTAATCATAGAGCTTGTTCAGCGTATAGCTTCCAGATAATTTATAATTCACTTTAAAAACTATTATAATATGAAAACCACACCATTTACGCAAACCCACATTGAATTAGGTGCTAGTATGCACGATTTTGCAGGGTTTAATATGCCTATTCAGTATGAAGGAATCATTGACGAACATTTAACTGTTTGTAATGGAGTAGGAGTCTTTGATGTTTCTCATATGGGAGAAATATGGGTTAAAGGAGATAAGGCTTTAGATTTTCTTCAGAGAGTTACGTCTAATGATGTATCGAAACTTCAAGTAGGAAAGATTCAATACTCGTGTTTTATTAATGAGCAAGGGGGAATTATTGATGATTTCTTAGTTTATAAATATGAAGAAGACAAATATTTATTAGTTGTCAATGCAGCCAATACAGAAAAAGACTGGAAGTGGTGTGTTGCTCAAAATACGATGGGAGCTGAGCTTGAAAATGCATCAGCAAGAATGGCTCAGTTGGCTGTTCAAGGTCCTAAGGCTACTGAAACTCTTCAAAAGCTGACTTCTATCAATCTAAAAGATATGAAGTATTACACTTTCGCTGTTGGTGAATTTGCAGGTGCTCCAGAAGTGATTGTATCAAATACAGGTTATACGGGAGCTGGTGGATTTGAGCTTTATTTCTATCCAGAACATGCTATGCTAATCTGGAATGCCATATTTGAAGCAGGAAAAGAGTTTGATATTAAGCCAGTAGGCTTAGGAGCTAGAGATACTTTACGCTTAGAAATGGGTTTCAATCTATATGGAAATGATATGTCTGATACTACTACACCTCTAGAAGCTAACTTAGGATGGATTACTAAGTTTGTCGAAGGTAAAGATTTTATAGGAAGATCAATTCTTGAAAAACAAAAAGCGGAAGGTGTTTCACGTAAGCTTATCGGATTTATATTGGAAGATAGAGGAGTACCTCGTCAAGGATATAAAATATGTAATGCCGATGGCGATGAAATAGGAGAGGTAACTTCAGGAACAATGTCTCCAACTCGTAAAATCGGTGTTGGTATGGGTTATGTTAAAACAGAATATGCTGCTTTGGATACAGAAATCTACATTGTAGTTCGTAATAGAAAATTAAAAGCAAGAATTGTAAAACCTCCATTTAGAAAAATGGACTAATAGCTGAAAATAAATTTTAAAAGAGGCTAATTCTAGTTGGAGTTAGTCTCTTTTTTGTTGCTATAGTTCGCTTTGATTTATAAATCGTACTTGTTTTAACATTACATAAATATGTAGTTCTTAATCGTCCATTTTCTTCTCAAGGTTAAAAGAGCATTATATCAGGGTTAAAATAGCAACATGTCGGTGTCATGTCATCATCATGTCGGTGTCATAATATATACATATTTCTCACATTCAAAAAATGAATATTTATAACATTTATAGAGGGAATAAATATACTGTTATGTGTCAGAGTTAAAAATAGAATTATCGGGTAGTTAGTGACGATTGTGCATAAAAAAAAGGCTCAAATTTGAGCCTTTTTTTAATTTTATATAGTGTAGAAGTTATAAATCTAATCCATCATCGAAACCATCATCTATATCTCCAAAAAATGCGGGTTCAATAAATTCTTCTAATCTTCTTCTATCTTTTTTAGTTGGTCTTCCTGTTCCTTTAGCTCTGTCAACGAATCCACTTACACGAGTCATTTCTAATGCCTCATATTCTTCTGGAGGCGTTACGTTTTTCATCATATCAGGAACTAGTTTTGCACCAACTCTTTTATCTATAGATTGTAAAATTTGGAAGGAATAGGTTATGGGTGGCTTACGTACGCTAACTATATCTCCCGGTTTTACCATTTTAGATGCTTTTGCAGGAGCTTCATTTACAGATACTCGATTCTTTTTGCAAGCTTCTGCTGCAATAGAGCGTGTTTTGAAAATGCGAACTGCCCACAACCATTTGTCTAATCGTGCTTCAGCCATAATTATTAATTTATTTTCTTTTATTAAATTGATTCATCGTAATATCTATACCTGCTAGGCAGAAACTTTTAATAATATCTGATGCAGTTTCTATTTTAGAATCAATTTCTTTAAGTTCATCATTACTAAAATGTTCTAAAACATAATCAACCTGATGTCCTCTGCTAAACTCACTACCGATACCAAAGCGAAGTCTAGCATAATTTTGAGTCCCTAAGATTTTTGCAATATGCTTTAGTCCATTATGACCAGCATCACTTCCTTTTCCTTTCAGACGTAAAGTCCCAAAAGGCAATGCCAAGTCATCTACTAATATAAGAATATTTTCTAAGGGAATCTTTTCTTGTTGCATCCAATAACGAACAGCATTACCGCTAAGATTCATATAAGTGGAAGGTTTGAGTAGTATTAACTGTCTTCCCTTAACAGAAGTGGTGGCTACAGCACCATAACGCTTATCGCTAAAAACAACATTGGACGCTTTTGCAAAAGCGTCCAACATCATAAATCCTATATTGTGGCGGGTTTCATGGTACTGAGTACCAATATTCCCTAGACCCACTATTAAGTATTTCATTTACTCTTATTCTGCTGAGTCTGCTGATGCAGTACCTGCAAGACCTCTAGCGGCACGAGTTAATCTTACAGCACAAATAACTGCTTCTTTAGCATTTAAAATATCAAGGTTTTCGAAGCTAACTTCACCCACTTTGATAGTTTTACCAAGTTCTAGTTTAGTAACGTCGATAACTAATCTTTCAGGGATATTAGTATAAAGAGCTCTAACTTTAAGTTTTCTCATTTGAGATTGTAACTTACCACCAGCTTTAACACCTTTAGCAAGACCTTGAAGTTTGATAGGCACTTCCATTACGATAGGATTAGTTTCATTGATTTCTTTGAAGTCAACGTGTAAAATCTTATCAGATACTGGGTGGAATTGGATGTCTTGAAGAATAGCCATAAACTGTTTTCCTTCAAGGTCAATATTTACAACATGGATGTCGGGTGTATAAACTAATCCTCTAAGGTCGCTAGCTTTTACTGTAAAGTGATGATTTGTTTCACCTCCATAAAGTACGCATGGAACACCACCGTTATTACGGATTTCTCTGATTGCTCTAGTTTGGTCTGAAGAGCGTTCTGCTATCTCTCTAGCAGATCCTTTTAATTCAATTGTTTTCATTTCTTTTAAATTGTGTTACTCT
Source organism: Bacteroides coprosuis (assembly GCF_020741705.1). Taxonomy (NCBI): domain Bacteria; kingdom Pseudomonadati; phylum Bacteroidota; class Bacteroidia; order Bacteroidales; family Bacteroidaceae; genus Bacteroides; species Bacteroides coprosuis. Next base: position 27,265 of record NZ_DYYK01000187.1, on the reverse strand, counting down.
AAAATTAAGTTACTACTGCTTAATTCACCATCACACGATGTGACCATGCACATGCATATGCTGTAAAAAGCGGTGCAAAATTACTTATTATTTTGCAGATTCCAAATTTTTATCTACTCAAAAGTCGATATCAATTTTAATTTCACTATCACCCAATTCGTCATCAACCATTAATGATTCTTCAGAATTATGTGATTTATCAGTTTCTGAAAGCCCTGATTCAGGAATAAATTTCCCCTGTTTTTCCTCAATATAGGATAGAGCTTCATGCAGGCCATTGGTGAATTTTTCGAAATCTTCTTTATATAGAAAGATTTTATGTTTTTCGAAATTAACCTTAGCACTATCCCCTTCACCTGTAATTACTTTTTTACTTTCAGTAATGGCTAAAAATAGTTCGTCTTTTCTATTTTTCTTCACATCTAAGTAGTAGATGCGTTTTCCAGCTTTTATTGCTTTTGAGAAAATTATTTCCTTATCATTAAATGCAGGGCCATTTGTCTTCTTTAAGTCTTCCATTCTCTAAAAATAGGTCAGTTTATAATCGGCATCAAAATTCGATATTTTTTTGATACTCTCAAAAGAAAATCGACTAGAATAAAAAATGAAGTATAAAAAAATGAAATTACTACGAAAACTGATGTAAAATAACTACTTTTGCTACCCGTTAATAACAGTATTTATACATTATATCAATTATGATTAACAGAGTTCTTATTCGTCTTAAGTTAATACAAATAGTATATGCATACTATCAGAACGGTGATAAAACAGTAAAAGCAGCAGAGAAAGAATTGCTATTTAGTCTTTCAAAAGCTCACGATCTTTACAATTATCTTCTTCTACTTATGATAGCCGTAACAGATTATGCACAAGAACGTATTGATAAGGCGAAATCTAAATTGGCACCTACACGTGAAGATTTGAATCCAAATTTAAAATTTATTCAAAACAAATTTATTGCTCAATTATCTAGCAATAAAATGCTACAAGATTATTGTGAAAATCAAAAAAGATCTTGGACCGATGATCTTAATGCAGTAAAAGATATCTATGATAAGATTGTAGATTCCCCTTTATACAAAGAGTATATGGAGTCTAAAGACTCATCTTATCAAGAAGACCGTGAACTGTGGAGAAAGTTATACAAGAATTTTATTTGTCAAAACGAAACGCTTGATGATTCATTAGAAGACATCAGTTTATATTGGAATGACGATAAGGAAATTGTAGACACTTTTATTATCAAGACAATCAAGAAATTTAAAGCTGAAAAAGGTTCTGATCAGCCTTTACTTCCAGAGTACAAAGATGACGAAGACCAAGAATTTGCTGTGCGTCTTTTACGTCAGGCTATAGAGAATGAAGAGTATTACCGAAGTTTAATCGGTACCCACACTAAAAACTGGGAGTTAGACCGTATCGCTTTGATGGATGTTGTTTTAATGCAATGTGCTCTTGCTGAGGTATTGAGTTTCCCAAATATTCCATTGAGTGTTACTTTTAATGAATATTTAGACTTAGCCAAATTATATAGCACTCATAAGAGTGGAGGTTTTATTAATGGTACTTTAGATTCAATTATAAATCAATTGAAAAAAGAAGGTAAGTTAATGAAGAATTAATTCGCGAAGATTATATCAATAGATAATATAAAAATGGAGTTTTCTTAAATAGGAGACTCCATTTTTTATTGATGACTGTTTCTATCTTATATTCTGGTTTTCTTGAATATCCATTCCTCGTAAAACCAGAGGTGATATATAGCAAAAAGTCACTGTTTTCTTTGAAAGAGAGCCCATAATGGTGTTATTTCAAATTGGTAAAACCGAATATAATTTATACCTTTGTTTAATAGCTTTTATAAGGCTGTAATTCAGAATTGAGCGAAGCTCTATTGTAATATATAAGCCTTTATAAATACATATTAAAACTATAAAAAAGAAAATATATGAATTTGATTAATGTTTTACTACAAGCGGCTCCAGGCCAGAGTAGCATGCCCATGTGGATAATGTTGGGTGCAATGTTTCTTATTATTTACTTTTTCATGATTCGTCCACAAAATAAGAAGCAAAAAGAAATTTCTAACTTTAGAAAAACCCTAGAAGTTAATCAAGAAGTAATTACCGCTGGTGGTATTTATGGAACAATTAAACATATTGAAGGACAAACTGTAGAGTTACAGATAGCTAATGGTGTAAAAATATTGATTGATGTCAATTCTATATTTGCAAAACCAGCTGCAACTCCAGAAAAAAAATAAGAAAGGAGTAACGTAATATGTTCAATACTCAGAACATAAAAAAGACCTTTCTACAGATATTTAGACAGATAAAGGACTTTCTACTTAAACCAAAAAGTAGAGAGTTCTTTATTTTTTTATTCTTCTTCTTCATTGCCTCAGGCTTTTGGTTCTTACAAACCCTAAATGAAGAATATGATACCGATTTTTCTATTCCATTGCATCTGAATAATTTGCCAGATAATATTGTATTAACCAATGATCCTGTTAGTGCTTTATCTGTGCGTGTCCGTGATAAAGGCACCGTTTTGATGAATTATAAGTTAAGCAGAAAACTTCCTCCTATAGAGTTGGATTATTCACAGTTAGCAAAACAAAAGCAGAATCATATCCAGTTTTCAGCAGTGGTACTTGAGAAGCAGATTTTGTCAAAGTTTAATGTATCTAGTAAGCTACTTTCTATTCAACCTGATTCTTTAGAATATATATTTGCAAAAGGTAGAGGAAAACGTATTCCTGTGTCTTTTCGAGGAAAGATAGAAGCAAGTCAGCAGTATTTTGTTACGGACACAATTTTTGAACCTGATTCAGTCTCTATTTATGCTCCTTCGGCTTTATTAAATCAGGTTGATACTGCTTTTACTGAAGAAACTGAGCTGCTAGGCTTGTCAGACTCTACTACTATTAAAATCCCTTTGCAATATATGAAAGGTGTGAAGTTTGTTCCCAATTATGTAATACTGCATTTACCTACAGATATAGTAACTGAGAAAACAGTAAAAGTTCCTTTACGTGGAATTAATTTCCCTCAAGATAAAATGTTAAGAACATTCCCATCTTATGTTGAAGTGACCTTTCAAATTGGTACTCGTTCGTTTAATACTATCTCTGAAGCAGATTTTGCTATTAATATTGATTATTGGGATTTACGGTCGTTAGAGGGAGATACCTATCAAATAAAAATAACCAAATCACCTAGCCAAGCTAAAAAAGTTAGAGTTTGGCCCACGAATGTAGATTTTTTAATTGAGAAGAAAACTACTCAAACAAATGATTAAAATAGGAATAACAGGAGGTATAGGTAGTGGAAAATCAGTAGTCTCTCGAATACTGCAAGTGTTGGACATACCTATTTACATAGCTGATGATGAAGCTAAGAAATTAATGGTTTCAGATCCTCATATAAAAAAATCGCTGATAGCTTTGTTGGGGAATCAAGTTTATTTGGATGGTCAGTTAAATAAGAAATTATTAGCTAATTACCTATTTGCCAAACCTGAGCATACCAAAGAGATCAATGATATAGTACATCCAAGAGTAAAAGAGGATTTTCTGACATGGTGCGAAAAAAATCAAGAGTGTCCAATAGTGGGAATAGAGTCTGCTATTTTGTTTGAGGCAGGGTTCAAGAATGCAGTAGATTATTCGATTCTGGTTTACGCTAGTGAAGAGGTACGTTTGGAACGGGCTATCAAACGAGATAAATCCACTGCAGAATTAATTGCAAAAAGGATTGCTGCTCAAACTCCTGATAGAGAAAAACTTTTGTTGACTGATTTCTTAGTCTATAACGATGGGAATATTGCAATCCTCCCACAAGTCCTTTTTTTACTTCAAGAATTAAAAAAGACCATTTAACCGACTTAATCGTTAGAATCTCTTAATATTATCGTTGCTACTCTCAAGATGTAGTGTTATTTTTGTGAACTAAACAGACAATGTAAATATAGAATTTATGCTAAAGACAATTTTATCTATATCTGGTAAACCAGGTTTATACAGAATGGTTTCTCAAGGTAAGAATATGCTTATCGTTGAAACTATTAGTCCAGACAAGAAACGTATGCCAGCTTATGCTGCTGATAGAATAATTTCACTTGGTGATATCGCTATGTACACCATTGATTCAGAGGTTCCATTAGCGGAGGTTTTCCAAGCTATGAAAGAAAAAGAAAATGGCAAAGCTGTAACTTTGAATCCTAAGAAAGCATCAGCTGAAGAGTTGAAAAACTATTTAGAGGAAGTTCTTCCAAACTTTGATAGAGATCGTGTTTACCCTAGTGATATCAAAAAATTGATTAATTGGTACAATACATTAATCGAAGATGGATTGACTGATTTTATTGAAGAAGAAAAAGAAGCTTCAGAAGAAGAAAAGTAAAGATTAGATATACATTTCTAAGAAAAGGGTGTAATTCGCGAGAATTACACCCTTTTCTTTTTCGTTCGTTTAAAATTATTGATACCTAATTAAACCTTTTCGTCTTTTTATAGTCTTAATAGTAGTTGCAACAGATAAAATCATTTACTTAAAACAATAAAAATTATGAAAAGAGTTATATTTGTTTTGACTGTACTGCTTATTGCAGGTACGACAGTTGATGCACAAAATAGAAGAAGAACTCCTAGAAAACAGGTTGATAAAACTGAACGTATAGAAATGCGTGCTCAGCGTATGACAGATGCAATGGTTACTACCTATAATTTGTCTGAAGATCAAAAAAATCAGTTGATGGAGTTAAATAAAAAGTGGTTTACTAAAGATAGAGATACCCGATTTGATAGAAATGATGTAAGAAAACAAAATAGGAGTAAAGCTTGTTTAATATCAGATAGCACTTGTTTAGCTACACCTACTATTTATAGAGAAGTTCGTGTGAAAGCTTTAGAAGCGGATATTATTAGCTATAGAGCTGAATTGAAGAAAATACTAACCTCTAAACAATATAAAGAATACGAAAAAAGAGTAGAAGAGGGTATTAAAAAGGCTCTAGAAAAGTAATGAGTATGTCGCTTTGCTATCTATTTATTAAAATATAGAGATATGAAAAAGACGTTAACAGTTTTTGTACTTGTATTGAGTACAATCATTTTCTTTACAGGAAGAGCAAATGCTCAAAATATGTCCCAGCTGCCAAATGCGGCACAAACTTTTATAAAAACTTATTTTCCTAAGCTTCAAATAAGTAAAATCGAAGAAGATGATAAGATTTATGAAACAAAATCTTTTGAGGTAATCTTTACTAATGGATATGAAGTAACTTTTGATAGTAAAGGTGTCTGGTTTGTAGTGGATTGTCAAGAAGATGCTATACCTGAGGCTCTTATCCCTGTTAATATTAACTCTTATGTTAAAAAGAACTTTCCTGGTGATTTTATTACGCAGATAGAAGTGATTAAAGGAGAGTATGATATTGAATTGCAAAGTGACTTGTCTCTTCTTTTCGACAGAAAAGGAAACTTTAAAAGTGTTGATCACTAATGATCATTCTTAAATAAAACAAAATAGGCTCGCATTGCGAGCCTATTTTGTTTTATAGTATGTTGAATTACATAGGTTCATAGTCAAGAGCTAGACCGCCTTGACTCGTTTCTTTATATAGAGAAGGTAGGTCATGTCCTGTTTGTTTCATCACTTGCACAACATGGTCAAACGAGATACGATGAATACCATCTGAGAAAGTTGAGAAGATGTTTGCATCTAATGCTCTAGCTGCTGCGAAAGCATTTCTTTCAATACAAGGAATTTGAACCAATCCGCATACAGGGTCGCAAGTCATTCCTAAATGGTGTTCTAACGCCATTTCTGCTGCGTATTCAATTTGAGCAGGGCTTCCTCCAAATAGTTGATTGGCTGCAGCAGCAGCCATAGAACAGGCTACACCTACTTCGCCTTGACAACCCACTTCTGCTCCAGAAATTGAAGCTCTGTGCTTTACAATATTGCCAATTAATCCTCCAGTTGCTAAAGCTCTAAGAATGCGTGTGTCTGTAAAATCTCTACTCTTTTGTAAGTGGTATAGTACTGCAGGCATTACTCCACATGAGCCACAAGTAGGGGCCGTAACAATTTCTCCTCCCGCAGCATTTTCTTCACTAACAGCCAATGCATACGAAAAAATAAGACCTCTTGAACGTAGAGAGCGTGTGTAGCCTGAGGCTTTTACATTATAAGCAGCTGCTTTTCTACGCAAATGAAGTGCTCCAGGTAAAACTCCTTCTGCATTTAAACCTCTTTCTATGGAGTTTTGCATGGTTTTCCACACTTCTGCTAAATAGTCCCATATATCAGAATCTTCACATTCTTTTACATACTCCCAATAAGTTTTACCAGTTCGTTCGCACCACTCTAAGATTTGAGTCATGCTACTCATAGAATAGACATCTTTAGTTTCAACATGAGATTGGTCACCTTCCTCTGCAAGAGCTCCACCACCAATACTATAGATTGTCCACTCATCCATTTCTTTGCCTTCATAATCATAGGCTTTAAAGGTCATTCCATTAGGATGAAAGGGAAGGAAAATATCCGATCTCCATTCAAGTTCTACAGTACCTCTAGGTTGTAAAGTGTCAATAATAGCAACATCAGTTAAGTGTCCTTTTCCTGTAGCTGCAAGGCTACCATACAAGATTACTTTAAAACTTTTAGCTGAGGGGTGTTTTTCAAGGAATAGCTCTGCTGCTTTACGTGGGCCCATAGTGTGGCTACTTGATGGACCAGTTCCAATACGATAAAGTTCTTTAAGAGACTTCATTTTAATAGTGTTTTTATGTTTAAGGTTATTCGTATTCTTACCTAAACTGTTACCACAACTGCTGCAATTTTTTAGTACCATTTCTTAATCTTAAAATAAATGTAAATAATAATGCCAATAACAATCATGAGTAGCCATGCTACTATATAACCATATTTCCAATCTAGTTCAGGCATAAATGAAAAATTCATACCCCATACTCCAACTAGAAATGTGAGTGGTATAAAGATAGTTGAAACAATCGTTAATCGTTTCATTATATCATTCATTTTTAAATCATTATTGGAGATATAAAGGTCGACAAGTGATGCTAAAGTTTCTCTACAGATATCTATATTTTGCAATACAAACTGTAGATGATCATTCACATCGTTAAAGAAGGCTTTGTTTTTAGGAGAAATGAGTTTATTGTTTGCTCTAAATAGTCTAGCATATTGATCTTTTAGAGGTAAATCGGCCTTCTTTAATGCGATATATTGTTTTCGTGTTGTTTGAATTTCTATTCCCAGATTTTTATTTGTAGAAAACGATAGTAAGTCATCTTCTAAATCATCAAGTGAATCATTAATTTGAAGAATAGCGCTGGTGTGATTTCCTATAATACTATTGATCACTACACTTAGAAGGTAATCAGCCCCTCTTTTTCTGATGTGGAATACATCATTCTCAATGGCTTTAATGATATCATCCATAAAAGGATGTTTCTTTTCAGAAAATGAGATTAAGTAATTATCCCCTAGTACAATGGATATCTGGAAAGGGATGTACTCAGCACTATCTTCGTCAACAATGAAGTATTTGAGGACTAATAGAAGAAAGTTTTCGTATTCTTCTATTTTAGAAGGATGGTTGATATTTAAAATATCCTGAGTGAGTAGAAAGTTTAAATTAATTCTATCGGCTATTTTTCTAATAGTGTCTATTTGATTTAATCCATCAACCTTTACCCAATACGTTGTATTTGGATCAAATTGAATGCTTTCATTATCCCAAAGTTCAACTTCGTTTTGGTTGAAGCTAGTGGGTGAGTAAGAAATAAGTTGTACGGCTGTAGGTGTAAGTTCCTCTCCGTTGTAACTTAATTGTTCTACTAGAAGATTGTTTTTCATAACTCCTATATTACACTATTTGTAAGCAAAGATAATGTAATATAGGAGGCTAGCAATTATTTAGAGTGTTTTTAGATCAATAAAACTCAACAACAGTGATACCCGAACCACCCAGTTGAACATGTTCATCGTGGTAGTTTTTAACGCCTCCAATACCCGATAAATAATCGCGAATTAAACTGCGTAATATACCTGTTCCTGTGCCATGTAAGATGCGTACTCTACTTACACCAACAAGTATGGCATCATCTATAAAATAGGTTACTGCTTGCAGGGCTTCATCTCCCCTCATGCCTCTAACATCTATTTCTTGTTTGAAGTTTAACTTCTTGTCGTGCATGCTATCATGAGTTTGTCCACTAATAAAGGTCGTAGCTGTAGTTTCTTCTTTAGGAGTAGAATTACTCTTTTCAAGCTTATTCAATTTTGTAGTAGTCTTGAGTTGCCCAAATAAAACTGTCGCATTGGTGCCATTAATCTCTAAGACCTCTCCAGTTGTGCGTTGTCCTTTAATTCGTACCCGAGAACCCACTTGAATAGGTTCTTCCTTTATTACTCTAGGACTTTTTGCACTTGGTGTTTCCTTTTTCTTGTTCTTTTTGCGCTCTTGCTTTTCGATAAGTCTTTCCATTTTCTTGGCAATCTTATCTTTTTGTTCTTGCGCATCAATTTGAGCTATTTTCTCTTTGAAATCCTCTAAATCTTGTCGAACATCTTTTGTTTTTTCTTTTTCAGCTTGTGCCTCTTTTATAGAACGGATTGTATTCTCTATTCGGGCATTCGACTCTTTGAGTAAGTTTTCTGCTTCCTGCTTGGCATCTCTAATAATTTGTTTTTTCTCTTTATTAAGTGTCTCAACTTCTTTCGAATACTTTTCGATGGTTTGCTCCATCTGCTTCTCTTTTAAGCGGATGTTTCTTCTTTTTCGTTCCCAGTATTGCTTATCTCTAACAATATCTTGTAAGTATTTATCAGCGTTGATGTATTCAGCACCTACAATATTTGAAGCATCAGTTATAATTTCTTCTGGAAGCCCTATCTTTCTAGCTATTTCTACCGCAAAAGAACTACCAGGATTGCCTATTTCTAATTGAAATAAAGCTTGCATATGATGTCTATCATACAACATAGCCCCATTAATAATTCCTTCGTGGTCTTCGGCAAAGTGTTTTAGGTTTTGATAGTGAGTAGTAATCACTCCATACGTACCTTGTTCATTAAATTTTTTAAGAAGAGCTTCTGCAATAGCTCCACCAATTTGAGGTTCTGTTCCACTCCCGAATTCATCAATCAGTAAAAGACTATTTTCATCACAATTTTTTACCATAGCTTTCATGTTGGTAAGGTGAGAAGAGTAAGTACTTAAGTCATCTTCAAGAGATTGTTCATCACCAATATCCATAAATATACTATTGAAGATTCCTACCTCACTACTTTCGTGGAGAGGAATAAGCATACCACATTGCACCATGTATTGAAGTAATCCTACTGTTTTTAGGCAGACAGATTTACCTCCCGCATTGGGTCCCGATATGATCAGTATTCGTTGAGTAATATTTAGTTCGATATCTAGAGGAATTGCTTTTTTGTTTTGCTTTGCTAAAGCTTTTTGAAGAAGAGGGTGGATAGCAGTATCCCACTTTATCATGGGGTTATTCTTCATGGTAGGTTTAATTGCCTCCATCTCATTCGCTAAGTGTGCTTTTGCTCTAATAAAATCAATTTCAGCAAGAAACTCATAAGAAGATAAAATCTCATTTACAAGTGGGCGAAGCTGGCTTGAGAAATCAGTAAGTATGCGAATAATCTCTTTTCGTTCTTCCCCTTCCAACTCTCTAATTCTATTATTAGCTTCAACTACTTCTGCAGGCTCTATGAAAACGGTTTTTCCACTGGCTGATTCATCATGTACTATACCTCTTATCTTTCTTTTAAGAGCTGGAGCAACAGGAATAACCAAACGGCCATCACGGACAGTAGGCGTAGCATCTTTTTCTACATAGCCATCAGACTGTGCACCTTTAAGTATTCTATTTAGTGATCTAGAGATTCCAGCAGTTGTATTGGCTAGTTCTCTACGTATATTTAATAGTTCAGGTGAAGCATTATCTTTTATCTTTCCATATTTATCTACAATCTGGTCTATCGCCTTTACAATTCTAGGGAAAGTGAATATGTCCCCAGCAAGTTTGCTAAGATGAGGGTAGGGAAGTTCATCTTCTTTATGATCTTCTGGTATTTCTTTTAAGAATTGTACAATCTTAATAATCGTATCCAAAGAACGTCTAAGGTCAAAAAGCTCTTGTTCTTCGAGATACATACCTTCAATGCGAACTCTTTTTAGGGATGGCCTAACATCAAAGAAAAACTGATCGGGAAAATTAACTTTCTCTTGAATGATTTGAAGAAACTCATTTGTTTGAGCTAAATATTCATTTATTTCATCAAAGTTTTTCGAGAAAATCATTTCATCAACTCTGTCTTTTCCTAAAGTGCTTAAACACTTTAATTTAAGAAGATCTCTGATTTGTTCAAACCCTATTTTATGTTCAAAATTATGTGGATATATCATCTATATTCAATCTTTAAGTGTTGCAAAAATACACTTTTTTGAAGAAAAAGTTGCAAGAAGTTTGGATATAAAAAAAAGATTAGTACCTTTGCAACGCTTTTGAGAGAAAAAGCAAGCACTTACAAGTGTAAGGAGAGGTGGCAGAGTGGTCGATTGCGGCGGTCTTGAAAACCGTTGAGCTGAGAGGCTCCGGGGGTTCGAATCCCTCCCTCTCCGCCAGTGAAGGAATCAAGTTTTTACTTGGTTCCTTTTTTTATGCCTAATTTTTTTGGGAAATAGGTAGATAGTAAATATTTGAAGCTAGATTTTTATATCTCCTAAAAGTTCTAGTCTATATTACATACCCCAAATGCAAAAAAGACACTAATGATAGACCTTTACGGATATCAGAGATATGTGGTTACTTTATCGGTGTTAAGAGAGTATCATGTCGGTGTCATGTCATCATCATGTCGGTGTCATAATATAGTGCTATGTTTAAAAAAAAGCGCCGAACTCTAGAGAATTCGACGCTTTTTTGAGTGGTTAAGATGTGATACTTAGCAGTTTATTTACTTTTAGAAATTAAGAATTTCTTATTTGTCCATTTCCTTCAATAATCCACTTATAACTACATATTTCTTGCAAGGCCATCGGACCACGAGCATGCATCTTTTGTGTGCTAATACCTATTTCGGCACCTAAGCCAAATTGTGCACCATCTGTGAATGCTGTTGAAGTATTGGTGTAGACACAAGCTGCATCTACCAATGATTGAAAAAGAATTTTAGCCTTTTCATCATTTGTTATAATGGCTTCGCTATGTTTGGAACTATACTTATCAATATGGCGAATTGCTTCATTTATATCTTTTACGGTTCGTATAGACATCTTATAATCGAGAAACTCTGTGCCATAACTATTTTGATCTGCTTTTTGTAGTAATTCTTTTGGATAATTACCCGTTAAAACTTGATAAGCAGGCTCGTCGGCTTGAATAATTACATTCTTTTCGGCTAATTTAGAGCAGAGATAGGGTAAATCTTTAATTCTAGAAGCATCAATCAGTAAACAGTCTAACGCGTTGCATACACTTACTCTTCTTGTTTTTGCATTGAAAATGATGTTTCTAGCTATCTCTTTATCTCCTTGTTCGTTAAAATAGGTATGACATACACCTGCACCTGTTTCTATTACTGGTATTTTACTATTTTCTCTAACAAATTGAATAAGCGATTTTCCACCTCGAGGGATAATTAAGTCAACATAGCCTTGTGCATTGAGAAGATGTGATGTGGCTTCTCGTTTGTTAGATAATAGTATGCAAATATCTGGGTTGAGATTGTTTTTAAGTAGTACTTTTCTGATGATTGATATAATGATTTGATTTGAATAAGCGGCATCAGATCCTCCTTTTAAAATACAAGCATTTCCCGACTTGAAACAGAGTGAAAATACATCAAAGCAGACATTGGGTCGAGCTTCAAAAATAACACCAATAACACCAAACGGAACAGCCTTCTTAACTAGGTGCAGACCATTATCTAATATTCTATCATCGAGAATACGTCCAAGTGGTGATGGAAGTTGTGCAACATGTCTAATGTCTCCTACAATACCTCTTAATCTATCTTTAGTTAGTTTTAGTCGATCATATTTGGGGTTTTCTGGATCCATAAGATCCAAATCCTTTTTATTTTCTTGAAGAATAAGATCGAATTGCTGTTCTGTTTCATCAGCTAAAGCCAAAAGAATCTGATTTGTATGTTCTTTGTCTAAAAGGAGTAAGTCTTTGCTTGCTTCTTTTATGGATTGAAATATGTTGTTACTTTCCATGTTCTAGTCTATATATAAATAATCGTAATGAACAATAGGTTTTGAATTGCTTTTTCCTATCAACTGCTCTACCTCTTCATTATTGAATGCCGTACATCCTACTGCTATCTGATTTCCTTTTTCATCCAATATGGTTACAATATCTCCTGCTTCAAATACTCCTTGTATATGCGTAATACCAATGGGTAGTAGGCTAGTAACTTCGTCACTCTTCAGTGCTATACTAGCTCCTTCATTAATATATATTTCTCCTTTAGAAAAACTTTCAGAGTGGGCTATCCATTTTTTTACAGTAGAAGTTGGTTTTGAAGAAGGGATAAATCTAGTACATAGTGTGTTAGGATTATTGATGATATCAAGCAGTATGTTTTCTCTTTTTCCGTTGGCTATAATCACTTCAACCCCTTCTTCAGCTATTTTACGTGCTATATTATATTTTGTTTGCATACCACCACGTCCAGCACTTGATTTGCTAGATTGGATATACTCTTCAATATTATCTTTTTGAGTATCTATTTCTGTTATCACTTGAGAGTTCTTATCTGAAGGATTACCATTGTATATGCCATCTATGTTGCTTAAGATGATTAATCTTCCACAATTTAGCATAGTCGCAACTAGCCCTGAGAGCTCATCGTTATCTGTGAACATTAGTTCGGTAACCGATATGGTGTCATTTTCATTCACAATTGGAATTATTCCATTGTCAAGCATAACAGACATACAGTTTCGTTGATTTAAATAATGGTATCGAGTTGAGAAGTTTTCTTTGGTTGTTAGAACTTGTCCACACGGTATATTGTGGTTATCAAAAAAGATAATATATTGATTAATTAGTCTTGCTTGTCCTACGGCAGAGTAGATTTGGCGAGATGAAACAACATCTAGTTTACCTTTGGGTGAGATTCTTGCTTTTCCCGCTGCAACAGCACCAGAGGATATGAGTACTACTTCATAATTTTGTTTTCGTAGTTCACTAACCTGATCAACTAGAGCAGATATACGGGTGATGTCTAGTGATCCGTCTTTTCTGCTAAGAACATTGCTACCTATTTTTATAGCAATTCTATGCTTAGTATTATGAGAAGTCATTCTTAAAATGTTTTGTAGAATCTCAAAGTTAGTAAATATGTTTCTTAAAATTTTAAGAAAGTAATAAATAAGAAGAATATAGGCTTGTTGTATAGCATTTTGATAAGTACTGTGTCAAATAGATATGTGAAAAAAGCCACACCAACTTTAGAAGTGATGCAGCTTTTTTACTATTTAGATTAAAGTGAATTTTCTGTTTAGAATAGGAACTTTACACCCACGCTTAAATCACCGAATGAGCTACTTGCAATAGAGTTACCGTTGATAGACCAGTCTGTAGTCTTCTCGCCACCATCAGGATTATTTCTTGTAAATCCAGCATTAAGTAGAGTGAAAGAAGCTTCGATTGTCATCCATTTATTAACAATTAAGTCAAAACCTGGAGCTAATTGAAAATGCATTGAGAATTGATCAGTTTTCATACCTGCCATTTTATCATTACCAATGCCTATAGGAAGAGCTGCTTGACCAAATACATATAAATTACCAGTAATGTTCCAGTATTTTCTAGCTAAAGGCATAATAGTGAAGGTTGTGTTCTTATTGTCACTATCAAATTTTGACTGATGGAATCCTAAAGCTCCACCCACAGCAACGTCTGGAGTAACGAATTTACCCAATAAAGGCATAATACCATAAGTGTTGTTTTTAACCTTTACATCTTCGATGTATTTTTCGGTTTTACCAAAATCAACCATACCTCCTGCAAACCAAGTCCCTTTTAATCCTTGTGCACTCATTGTAGCACAGAAAGCTACAAGCGTTGCTACTAAAAATAATTTTTTCATAGTTTTTAAAGTTTAATAAGTTAAATCTGTTTTTTTAGTTTAATATTCCTAAATATAGATAATATAATTGAACTAAAATAGATTTTAGCCAAAATCTTTTAAATAAGCTACGTTATAAATAATTAGGTGGGTGGTTTATATATTGTTAAAGTGTCATGTAGATGCTTCGTAGTGCTGTATTAAGCTGATTCTACTATTAAACAGGTGTGTGAAGGGTGTAAAAAACAGAATTATGAATAAGATGTCATACTTCTATTTTAGTGTATAATTGTTTGTGAAAAAGTATGACTTGCTTTCATGGTAAGATTATATAAAAAAGGAGGCTGCACATACTACTATATGTAGCAAGGGTTTGTTTAATCCATGCAAAATTTTCTCTTTTTTGTGAAAAGATCTCTTTAAATGCGAATTGCTTTAGTATGTATAGGGTTTATGATTGTATACATAATAGTATTTGTAACTTTATAGAGTGAGAAAATAGTATGAAAACCATTTAAGTATAACAATATGTTAAACAAAATTTATTCTTATCTGCTGATAGGCTCAGCTTTACTCCTATCAGCTTGTTCTTCTACGCAGAAAAATGAAGAGGTAGCAATTATCCCTACCCCTTTATCTATTGAAATGGGCTCTAGTGAATTCCAATTTGATAAAGTGTCAACTATTGGGGTCTCAGATGAATCTTTAAAACCCGCTGCTGAATATTTAGCTTCTATATTTAAAGGGGCTGTGACTTTTTCTGTTGAGCAGGATAACTCGAAAGCAGATATAACTCTGGCACTAAAAGAGATTGATCAAAATAAAGAAACTTATGTATTAGAAATAAATCCGAAACAGATAAAGATAGAGTCTGCATCTTATTCTGGTATTATTTCAGCAATATCATCGGTTAGGCAGTTGTTACCTATTGAAATTGAAAATCCAACACCTGATTTAGTGGTTACTCTACCATCAACCGTAATCAAAGATACTCCACGGTTAAGCTGGAGAGGTATGATGCTTGATTCTTCTCGTCATTTTTGGACAAAGGAAGAGGTGAAAAGTATCCTAGACTTAATGGCCATGTACAAGTTAAATAAATTTCACTGGCATTTGACTGATGATCAAGGTTGGAGGATCGAAATAAAACAATATCCTTTACTTACAGAGAAGGGAGCATACAGAAAGTTTAATTCACACGATAGGGAGTGTATATCAAATATCACAAAGATGGATAACCCCGATTATACTATTCCCGAAGACCGCATACAAGTTATTCATGGAGATACAATTTATGGTGGCTTTTATACTCAAGAAGATATCAAAGAAATTGTGGCTTATGCGGGTCAGAGAGGTATTGATGTAATCCCCGAAGTAGATATGCCTGGGCACTTCATGGCAGCTATTGGTGAGTACCCTGAACTTGCCTGTAAAGGTTTAATCGGTTGGGGTGAAGTGTTTTCATCTCCTATCTGTCCAGGAAAAGATGCAACTTTAGAGTTCTGTAAGAATGTGTACCGTGAGGTTTTTCAATTATTTCCTTATGAATTTGTTCATATGGGAGGAGATGAGGTAGATCAATCTAATTGGAAAAAATGTACTGATTGCCAAAAGCGTATTAAAGAAGAAGGTTTGGCTTCTGAAAAAGAGTTGCAAGCTTGGTTTGTAAGAGAAATGGAGGCTTTCTTCAAAGAGAATGGAAAACGTTTTATCGGTTGGGATGAAGTGTTAAATGATGGACTATCAGAACAAGCTACCATTATGTGGTGGAGAAGTTGGAGTCCTGAAGCTATTCCTACAGCAACATCAGAAGGTAAGAATGTAATTAATACAGAGAATGTTTATCTTTATTTTGATTATTTACAAGATAATAAAACGATGGGTAAGCTATTGGGCTACAATCCAGTACCTGACGATATAACCCCAGAGCAGAAAGCTTTAATATTAGGAGTACAAGCTAATGTGTGGGCCGAGTGGATCCCTTCTATAGAAAGATTGCAATATATGATTACTCCACGTATTCTGGCTCTAAGTGAAATTGCATGGACAGAACCTTCTAAAATTCCTTCTTTGTCAGAGTTTTATTCTCTCATTCTTCCTCAAATCAAGAGAATGGACATCATGGGTATTAATTATAGAATACCAGATTTAGAAGGTTTTTATAATGTCAATACTTTTGTGGATGAGACTACCTTAAACTTAACTTGTCCATTGCCTAATACGGAGATTCGATATATTACAGATGGTACTATCCCAAATAAAAACTCTCAACTATATGAAGGTCCATTAACAGTAACAGAAACAACGAGCTTTACGTTCCGAACATTTCGCCCAGATGGTTCTGCTTCTGATTTTGTAGAAACAAAATTTATGAAAACGCCTTATCGTGAAGCTGTTGATGTAGAAACTACAAGCGAGGGGTTAAAAGCTGTTTGGTATGATTATGCAGGTAGTGAGTGTGAAAAGGTAGATACCGCTAAAAAAATGGGAGAGTATGAAATCAGTACTGTTTCTATTCCTGAAGGTGTTTCTGGTAATATTGGTCTGGTTATAACAGGCTATATTGAAGTACCAACGGATGATATTTATACCTTTGCTCTGTTATCTGATGATGGAAGTATTATGAAAATCGGAGAAGATTTGGTGGTTGATAACGATGGAGCACACTCTCCCAAAGAGATTGTTTCGCAAGTTGCCTTAAAAAGAGGTCTTCATCCCATAGAAATTCGTTATTTCGATAATAATGGTGGAATGCTTGAAATGTATATGATTAATAAGAACGGTGAAAAGACGATAATAGATAAGTCTTGGTTAAAACACTAACTATAATTATAAATAAAGAAGGGAGCTTGTCTCCCTTTTTTTATGCCTTGAACTATAGATATTGATAGGGTAGATGCATAGCAAATCATTTCTTCTTATTCTAATTTTTTTATCTTTGTACCCAAATTATGAGTGATATGAAATTACCAACCGCAGGATTAATAGCATTAAAGGGAGATAAATTACTGTTAGCATATAGCAATAATAAAAAGGCTTGGTATCTTCCTGGGGGAAAAATAGATAAAAATGAAACTGCCATAGAGGCTCTTATTAGAGAAATAAAAGAAGAACTTTCTTTAGAATTAAACCCTAATAATATAGAATACTATTGTCATATTTCTGCACCAGCCTTTGGTGAGCCTGAAAGTATTATAATGGAACAAGATTGTTTCTTGTATGATTTAAAGGATAAGAATGTTGAGGCTAGTCATGAAATAGGAGCCCTAAAATACTTTAGCTATCAGGAGTATCTTCAAGAGCCTATACAAGTTTGTGGTGTTATCACAGTTTATAATCACTTAGTGAGTGATAAAAAAGTGAATCAATAATTAAATTCTTCTTTGCAAACTTGGCTTTCCTTTAAAATTGAGGATACTTTAGTCTTTTCATAGTAAGATTTGGTATAACACGTGTCTTTGTAATGGATGACTTTTTGGAACAAGAGGGTGGTCGAATTCTTTCATTTTAGTCATTCCTATCTTTTGCATAACTCGTTGAGATCTTATATTCGGTAAGGACGTAAAAGCATATACTTTATCGAACTCTAAATTTTCCTTAGCATATTCTAAACATGCTTTTGCTGCTTCAGTTACATATCCTTGATTCCAATAGTTTTTATGTATTCTCCAAGCAATTTCCACTCCAGGAGCAAAATCAACGTCTAGGTCAAAATTATGGAAGCCCGTAAAACCAATAAAGGAATGATCTTCTTTAAGTTCGATAGCGAATGGACCATATCCATATTCATTGATTTCGTCTTTGATTTTATTAAACATAGCAATGCTTTCTGTAGGCATTAATGTTTTTAGGAAATGCTCCATAACCTCAGGATCTTTGTTTAGAGTTACAAAAGATTGTAGGTCTTCTCTTTTCCAGTCTCTGATGATTAATCGTGGTGTTTCTATGTAAGTCATAAGTCAAAATAGTTGTTGTCTGTGTATTAATTTGCAAAAATAGAATTTAATATTGCACTTCTATCATAGGAATAAAAAAGAACTCCCTAAAAATAAGGAGTTCTTTCTGTATGCTGTTGGTTAAAGTTATCTTGCTGCTATTACTTCGATTTCTACTAGTGCTCCTTTTGGTAAATCTTTAACTGCAAAGGCAGATCGTGCGGGATAAGAATCGCCAAACTGTGTAGTGTACACTTCATTCATCGGACCAAAATCATCAATACTAGCTAAGAGGACTGTTGTTTTAACAATATGATCTGTAGTAAGTCCTACTTCTTTAAGGATAGCTTTAATATTATTGAAAGATTGTTGTGTTTGTTCTTTAATGCCACCTTTAGGGAATTGACCTGTTGAAGGATCAATAGGTAGTTGTCCAGAAATATAGATTGTATTATTTACTTCTATAGCTTGGCTATATGGGCCAATTGCTGCAGGGGCATTCTTTGTCGCAATTACTTTTTTCATAGGAATGTTGATTTATGTTAAGATTACTTTTAGCTAATGTAGTGAATTTTACTATTAAAAGATAAAAAGAATCGAGATTTGTTTTTGGGTACTCTTTAACTGTTAAATGTACCATTTATAGTCTTATTGCAGCTTATTTCTGAGTATAAATAAACGTTGCTAATACCCCTTTATGATCCGTAGGCCAAATACCAGGAGCTTTTCTAAAGGTATCCAGAGATTTTTCTATTACTACCTGACTAGTATGAATCGATTCTTGTGGTCCCCAAATTATCACTTCTTGAAGTTTTAACTGTGAATTTGGAGTGTAATGTATAAAGTCAACACGCTCACGTTCATCAGATTCTTCCGCCCAAAGCAGTTGGCTTAGATCGACATAGGGGTTTGCTGAAGGAAATGTAAAGCCTGGATGAGTTACCGCACTCGGATACAATTCCCTATAAGCATCAATATAGTTTGCTTTCTCTAGCATGCTACTTACAGTCCAAGGAATAACTAGTCCTTGGTGAGAATATAAATCTTTAGTCTCCTCTGTCCAGTCTAAATGTGAAGGTTCATTGTAATCCCCCCGATAAAAACCAATCTATTTTTAGCTCTATCTTCTTCAGCCATTTTAATTATTGCTGCCATTGCATCATCCCTTTTGGATAGCCTATTATCAGTTAAAATAGAATCTAGGTCTAGTAGAGGTTCTCTTTTCTCCCAAGTTACTCCGCTGTATCCGTAAATATCGTAATAAGTACAGTGCCTATAGTCTAAATGACAAGTATAAAGAGCTATTTCTTGTCCATTCATATCTATTAAAGCTCTGTATGCACTTCCTTCATCATTTTGTGGGGGAAAAACTACAGTAGAGTCAATGATAGGGTAGCGAGAAATTAATCCAGAGTCGTAACTATAAAAAGAATAATAGGTGTATCCACTATCTTTTAAAGACTCAATAATGCGATCACAGAATCGAGTATTGTTGTAGTTTCTTACTTCACTCAGTGTGACAAAATCGGCATCCGATTGAATAATCTGACTGATGATAGCTTCATATCCACCAGGAACCACTGTCCCTTCTTGCCAAATATTGAATTGCAAGACTTTTAATTCTTGACTTGCATTATTTTTTGAGCAACTAAAAAAAGATGAGCAGATCAATAAGAATGATAAAATCTGTTTCATAGTATTTCTTTTGTGATTTAAAGTCATGTGTCTTTATTTTTGAAAATTGTCATTTCTTGATTTTAAATAAGAACTCTAATCCACCTTCTATTCTGTTTTTGGCAATAATGGTTCCTTTATGTATTTGAATAGCATTCTTTACGATAGATAGGCCGAGACCTGTCCCTCCTGTTTTTCTTGTTCTCCCAGCTGATATTCTATAAAATCGCTCAAATAATCTATTCAAATGCTCATCACCACTAATCCCTTTACCTTCGTCTGCATATGAAAAATAGTAGAAGTATTCATCTTCATTATAGCATGAAATATAGATGTGAGCTTTATTTCCTCCATACTTAATAGTGTTTTCAACTAGATTTCGGAATACGGCATAAAGTAGATTGCGGTTCCCCTTTAATAGACAGTTCTCAGGTACTGAATTATAGAGTTCAATATTCTCCTGCTGTAGAGCCTCTTTAAAGTCGGTATAAACCTCTTCTATCACTTCAGATATAGACACTTTCTCAAAATCAAAAGATTGAGGTACTTCTTCTATTTTAGTGATCATACTCATGTCATCTATCAACTGAGAAAGATTAATTACCTGATTATAGGCTTTATCTATAAAATATTGATTTTGTTCTGTGCTTAAGTTTTGGCTTTTTATAGTTTCTAAATATCCTCTTATACTTGTGATAGGAGTTCTTAATTCATGTGCAATATTACTTGTCATTTCTTGTTTTAAGAGTCTTGTTTTTTCTCTTTTAGTAATATCATTGATAATTATTTCAAAACTATTATCATCGAATATACTAATGCGAATATTAAACTGCTTTCCTTGTCTTTCTATTTTAGTTTCATAATAGCCATTATTTTCAGGGGCTTGGATAAACTCTTGAAGATTGCTATAGAGAGGGTCTGTTAGGATAACAGCAGGGTTTGTACTCTTTTTATCAAGCATTATATTGAGATAGTGCATAAATAGTCCGTTATAAAATTCCACTTTCTTACTTGCTGTAAAAAAGCAAATACCCTCTTCAGAAGTGTGAATATGTTGTAATAGCTTTTCTCTTTCAAGAGCTATTTGAGACTGACTATGTTTGAGCTCTTTATAATTGTCGACCATCTGTGAAGCTACTTCCCCCAATTCATCATCAGGGAAGTTGGTCTCTATTGCACGGGTTGAACTCTGTTGATTAACTGTAAAATCTCTCAGTTGTCGGATAGACTGAGACAGTCTATTGGATAATCGATAGACTAAGAGTATGGCTATCAAAAAAAGAATTATAATAAAATAGAGGAAAATGTTATCTGCTTTAAGAATTTCCTTGGTCTCAATGTTGTAGGGGAGTGCAACTCTTATGTATAGAGTTTGATACTGTTTAGCATAGTACAAATACTTCTCTGAAGTAGTAGTTGAAATTCTGATGTCGCTTCCACTACCTTTTTTTTGAGCTTGTATTATCTCTGGTCTTTTGCTGTGATTTTCTAGTTTAAGATCATCCTTAGAGATCGTATTATCAAAGAGAACGTCGCCAATGTGCGAAAGAATAGTTACTCGTAAGTTTCTAGGAAAAGAACTAATGATACTATTGATAGTTTCTATATCGAAAGTGTCTTTTTTCTGGAGGCTTCTATATATCAATGATGAATAGACATTTAGGCGCTCTTCAAGGGCTTCTGTCTTATATCTTTTAGCTTCAGATTTTTCAAAGAAAATAATACTACCTGCAAATAGCGTTATAAGTAGGCAGAAGCTAAAGAATATTTTTTGTTTATAGTTGAATTTCATTCTTCATTCACATTGAATCTGTACCCATAGCCAGATCTGCTAGTGATGAATTGTCCATAATCTTTCATCTTTTTTCTAAGTCTGGTGATGTGTACATCTACTGTTCTTTCTGTTATATAAGGAGTTTCCGACCATACAACACCTATAATATCTTCTCTTGAGAATAGACGAGAAGGATTGGAGGCCAATAGAGCAAGTATTTCAAATTCGGTCTTAGTAAGAGGAATCATTTCTTCATCAATAATAACCTCTTTGCTCTCTAAGTTAATGCTTAAGCCTTCGAAATCAATTGAAGTTGGCGACTCATTTTGTTTTTTAAGTTTGGCTCTTTTCAAGATTGCTTTAACACGAGCTATTACTTCCTTGATGGAAAAGGGTTTGGATATGTAATCATCTGCACCGACTGAAAACCCTGTTAGCATATCATTTTCAGAACGTTTGGCAGTCAGAAAGATAATGGGAATTTCATTACCTTCACTCCTTAACTTTTCAGCCATTTTATAACCAGA
The DNA here is from genome assembly GCF_020741705.1 of Bacteroides coprosuis. Taxonomy (NCBI): domain Bacteria; kingdom Pseudomonadati; phylum Bacteroidota; class Bacteroidia; order Bacteroidales; family Bacteroidaceae; genus Bacteroides; species Bacteroides coprosuis. Next base: position 5,217 of record NZ_DYYK01000187.1, on the reverse strand, counting down.
CATTCCGTCCATCATTATATCAAGGAGGATGAGTGAATGTTCAGGGCTAAGTTTCTGTAAAGCCTCTTCTGCCGAATAAGCATAATCTACGATGAGGCCTTCATTGACAAGGTTGAATGTAAGAATTTCACAAATATCAGGTTCGTCATCAACGATAAGTATTTTAGGTTTCATATCAAGAGTTTATGGAGTTCTAACTAATAGAAAATATCCTATATCTAATGAATTATTAAATATAGGATAAAATGTCGTTATTCTACTTTCTTTTTTGGTTTAGTATGCTTTAATACCTTAGCATCAATGTAGAATACTATTTCTTCTACTATATTACTGCAATGGTCACCCACGCGTTCTAATTTTCGTATAACTAACATGGTTTTCAATCCATACATAGCCATATCTGGATGTTCATTGATATATTTAGCAAGTACGGGCATTGAATCATGGTAGAGTTGATCAACTTTGTCATCTGTAGCTAAAATTTTGCCAGATAGCTTTGTGTTTTCAGACTCTAAAGCAATGTAGCATTCCATTAACATAGTAATAACAATGTCAAACATTTTTTCTACATGTATATCTTCTGCCAACTGTGACTCAATCTTTGGATAATCTTCATCCAATACTTGTCTAGCAATTCCATCTGCAAAATCGCCTATACGTTCTAAGGTGTTACTTATTTTAATAAGCGATAGAACTAAGCGTAAATCTATGGCAACGGGAGCATATAAGGCTATATAATTTTCACAGTCGCTATCTATTTTAGAATCAAAAGCATTGACTCGTTTCTCTCTGCTAATGATTTCGTGAGCTAGTTCTGTATCGTGGTTTACATAGGCTAGTTTTACTTTTTCCATCTGTGATAGAACAAGCTTCCACATCTCATTTATTTCATCTCTGAGGGCTTGTAATTCTGAATCAGTCTGTTTCATAATCATAGTAATAATATTTTAGCCAAAACGACCTGTGATATAATTTTGAGTTTCTTCTTGTTCTGGGTTGGTGAATAGTTTCTTAGTATTGCTATATTCAACAAGTTTGCCTAGCATAAAAAATCCTGTTTTATCACTTACACGAGCAGCTTGTTGCATATTGTGTGTAACGATAACAATGGTATATTGTTTTTTAAGCTGATAAATTAATTCTTCAATTTTTGAAGTCGAAATAGGGTCCAATGCAGATGTAGGTTCATCCATTAAGAGAATAGAAGGTGATACAGCTAAAGCTCTAGCTATACATAGGCGCTGCTGTTGTCCTCCCGAAAGCTCATAGGCTGATTTTTTAAGCTTATCTTTGACTTCATCCCATAGAGCTGTGCTTTTTAAAGACTCTTCCACTCTTTGTTGTATGAAATCTTTATTGCCCATTCCGTTAACTCTTAAACCATAGGCTACGTTTTCAAAGATAGTTTTAGGAAAAGGGTTGGGTTTTTGAAATACCATACCTACTTTTTTACGTAACTCATCTACTTGTACGGATTTATCATAGATATCTTGTCCTTCAATAAGGAATTTCCCTGTTAGTTTAGTTCCTTCTATAAGATCATTCATTCTATTAAAAAGGCGCAGATAGGTTGATTTTCCACATCCAGATGGTCCTATGAATGCTGTTACTGTATTGGCTTCAATATCCATACTAATATCTTTTAATGCATGGAAATCTCCGTAGTAGAAATTGACGTTTTCTGTATTAATCATAATAATATATTAATCCATTTTTACTTTTTTACTAAAATATCTTCTCAGCGCAGTAGCAAGTAAGTTCATAATTAAAACGATGGCGATAAGAACTAATGCTGTACCATATGCTATTGGTCGAGAAGCTTCTATATCAGTACCACTTGTTGCTATTACATACAAATGGTAGGGTAAAGCCATCACCTGATCAAACATAGATGAAGGTAGCTTGGGTAAGAAATAAGCTGCTACTGTAAATAGAATAGGTGCTGTTTCACCCGAGACCCTACCGATTGATAGAATAAGTCCTGTAATAATGTTTGGAAAGGCCATAGGTAATACTACTTTCCTAATCGTTTGTAGTTTGCTGGCTCCCAATGCTAAACTGGCATTTCTAAATGAATTTGGAATAGACTTAAGAGCCTCTTCTGTTGTCCTTATCACTATAGGCAAAACAAGTAACCCCAAGGTTAATGATCCTGCAATGATAGAGTCTCCTAATCCCATCGTATTTACAAATAAAGACATCCCAAACAAACCAAAAACAATGGATGGAATTCCAGCGAGGTTGTTTGTCATTACTCGAATCACTTTTATGATCCAACCATTACCTGCATATTCACTGGTATATATGGCAGACATTACACCTAGCGGAAAGGCAAATAACATACTACCTACAATCAAGCATAGTGTACCGATGATTGCTGGATAAATACCTCCTGATGTCATTCCATCTGTGGGTGCTGTAGTTAAGAATTCCCAGCTGATGACATCTATTCCATTATAAATAATAAAACCTAAGATCCAGAATAGTAACCCTACGATGAGGATACCCAGTAATCTGAATAGGCCAAAAGCAATATGTTGTGATATTTTCTTATTCATATTATTTCTGATTAACTAGTTTTGAGGATGTCTTTTGGATATCACCTCAGCAGAGATACTGATAATTAATGTAATAACAAATAAAATACAACCTAATAGAAATAAAGATTGATAATGAGCTCCACCTGCTGGAGCTTCACCTAATTCGGCTGCAATTGTTGCTGGTATAGATCGGATAGGCTGAAACAATGAAGTTGGCATTATTGCTGCATTACCTGTCACCATTAATACAGCCATAGTTTCTCCGATTGCCCTACCTATGCCTAATACTACAGCGGCAGAAATTCCCGACTTAGCGTAAGGTATTATCACCTTATAAATAGTTTGCCATTGAGTTGCTCCGAGTGCTAAACTAGCTTCGCGTACTGCCCTTGGAGTATTTCTCATAGAGTCTTCTGCTACCGTAATAATAGTAGGAAGTGCCATAATAGCAAGTAATAAACTTCCTGTAAAGGCTGTCTCTCCAACAGGAAGGTTGAGCCAGTTTTGTACAATAGGCACAAGTACTACTAATCCAAAGAATCCATAGACCACAGAAGGGATACCTGCTAATAGTTCAATGACGGGTTTTAAAAATTTGCGAGTACGCTTGCCGGCTAATTCAGACAAATAAATAGCTACACCTAGTCCTAGAGGAAGTGCTATTAGAATAGCGGTTAGGCTGACTAATAATGTTCCTAATATTAATGGTAAGATTCCAAATTGGGGAGTAGGGGTAGCAGTAGGCATCCACTCTTTACCAAAGAAAAAATCTGTGATACTAAAGTTTTGATAAGGTAATGTATAAATAGACATATCCTTTGGGACATACTTTTCGGGCATAAATGCAATTATATTCGGATCTGATTTTACTATTTCTATAATTTTATCAGGGAGTAGTTTATAGTCTTCTCCGAAATCTGCTTCAGAGTATTTCTCGAAGAGTTCTTCGAATCGGAAGGTGTGAATTTCTTCATCAATACCTCCAACCTCTTTCCAATTGGTTATTTCTTCGTCGAATATCTCTTTAATCTCGAAAGAGGATAGTTGTTGAACTGGATTATCGCTATTTAAGCAAATCATATAACCTTTCTCTACCACAGGGCTATTGAATAGCCCAAAACCCTCTTTAAAAAGAAATATACTGATTAGTATAATAACTAATGTAGTAGCTGCCCCACTTAAGGTTAATATACCTTCAATAATTTTTTCTAAAAACTTACGTATTTTTCTCATGAGTCTATTTAATTACTTTGATGAAGCCCAGTTCTGAAGCTATTTTTTGTCCTTCATCTGATAAGATATAATCAATAAATGGTTTGACAATAGCTTCTTCTGATTTTATATAGTAGAAGTAAAGAGGACGGACGATGGGATAGCTATGATCATTCGCATGGCTAACTGATGGATTTGAGTAGGACTGACCTTGATCATAAGATACTTGAATGGCTTTTACATCTTTATTAAGATAGGCTAATCCCACATAACCTATAGCTCCCTCGGTTTGACTAATGGATTGAATGACCGAACCAGTTGCTGGCATACTCATTATGCCGTTCATATAGTTTTTGTACTTTAATACACTTTCTTTAAAAAACTCATAAGTTCCCGAAGAGGTTTCACGAGCATAAGGAATTACTTTTAAATCAGGACCTCCTAGTTCTTTCCAGTTTTTTATCTTTCCTCTGAAAAGAGCTTCGAGTTGTTCTCTTGTTAATTTTGTAATCGGATTATTGGGATGTACAATGACTGCTAAAGCATCATAAGCTACTATAACTTCAATAACTTCTTTTTCTTTGTTTTTTAGTTTTAGTTTTTCATCAAACTTAATTTTTCTAGAAGATTGTGCGATGTCAGTTGTTCCTTCTAGAAGAGCAGAAATTCCTACACCACTTCCTCCTCCCGTAACTGTAACCGTAGCCGATGGATGTTTTTGCATATACACCTCAGCTTCTTTTTGTGCTAACGGTAAAACCGTGTCTGAACCTTTAATTTTTTGTGCAATTCCTATTTGAGGAAGTAGCAGCACAAAGCAAACTAAACTTAAATATTTCTTCATCATATAATATTAAATGGAAATGAGACCACAATGACATTAGATGAATTAGGAGCATTTCCTTTTATTATGTAACAAAAATAAGTATGTCTTATTACAATCACTACTCGTTATTGTTACGAAAATATTAAGCTTTGAAGCCGTGTTCTCTGTCTTTTAGCTAATTTGATATAAGTTTTTTTGCAAATTAGACGTTATCAAATATCTGATAGATGGTATTTGGATATAAATCAAAGAGTTGTGTTCTAGGTTTATTCTATAAATTGCAATAATCATTGAATAGACAATAAGAAAACACTGCATTCTGGTACTGTTATGTTGATTGCATGTCGGTGTCATGTACTCATCATGACACCGACATGTCATTACGATCAAAGGGTTAAAGTTATTTCCACCCCTAGGCAAATGAACTTAAAAATCGATAAACTTGAGCTCTTTTCGAGATCATTTAAAAAGGGGGGTTTAGGGTGCATATATAATAATGTGTATAAAGCAGCCTACTTGTATTTCCTTTGAGGTTTGATTAAAAAAAGAATTCGTTATAAGAATAAGATTGATAGGATATTAAGTAAATAGGAATAAAATATTCAGAAATAAAGTATTAATATATTTGGATTGAAGTCA
>NZ_DYYK01000186.1:0-3704 GCF_020741705.1 Bacteroides coprosuis | reverse complement strand
AAATTTTATGCATTTCTGTTGCACTAAACCCTATATAACATGGTAGTTCTACTCCAATTCGTTTACCCCCTAATCTTGTGCAAGAATATCTCTATATATAAGGTATAAAAGTAGGTTGTAGTATCTTGTTATTTCAAAACTGGATCTGCCTATAGTTTTTTGTCATAGGATGATGCTCTTAATGCCTATTTTAAATAATTGATTCCAGCAATGCTTCTTTAATAAAGAAGATAAGTGGAGAGAAATAAAGCTTATCTGAGTTCTATTTAAAAGGCTCGAAAACGAAACTTTTGTAAACTCTGTGGAGGTCGGTTATTCTTTATTTGGGATAACTTCAGTCTTATTTCCCTATTTTTAACCTTGAAAACAGGGATTTATTGGCTAAATATTATTTTTATTGACAATTTTTGTGCGAAAAGATTTGTAAATCTAATATTCTAGTTATCGTAAATGTATCAAAATGGTATATTAAACCACACATGGAATAGATATATTGATTAATAACCTTATAATCAATTGTATAACTATTTATACAGATGAATATATTTCGAAATAGAAAGTTTGTGAAAGTGTATTAGAATGATAGATGAAAGCATAGTTCGAAATCTATTTTAACATTTAAACCTATCTATAAGTGGCTCAAAAGCTTATGCTTGTTAAAAAATATCACACTTATGAAGAAATTTATTTGAAAAGAATACTTTTAAGTAACATAAAAAAGTATATTTGTAGGACTTATAACCCAAAAAGAGCTGAACACTGACACTCTTTTGATATTATAACTTTAAAAATCGAATGCTAATGGAAAATAAGAAAGTCTACACCTTTGGTAATGGAAAAGCCGAAGGAAATTCGGAGATGAAGAACTTATTAGGGGGGAAAGGTGCCAACCTTGCAGAAATGAACTTGATCGGAGTTCCCGTTCCTCCAGGATTCACTATTACTACTGAAGTTTGTACAGATTACTACACGTACGGACAAGAAAAAGTGAAAGAAATGCTTACCAAAGATGTGAATGCCGCTATTCACAACATCGAAAAGCTAACCGGTACTAAATTTAATGATGCTGAAAATCCACTACTATTATCTGTTCGTTCTGGTGCTAGAGCATCTATGCCAGGTATGATGGATACTATCCTAAACCTAGGTTTGAATGATGAGATAGTAGAAGGTCTTTCTAAAAAGACAAATAATCCTAAGTTTGCTTGGGACTCTTACCGTCGTTTCATACAGATGTATGGTGATGTGGTAATGGAAATGAAGCCTATTAATAAGGAAGATCACGATCCTTTTGAAGAAATCCTTGACCAAGTAAAAGAAGAAAAAGGTATCAAGCTAGATAGCGAATTTACTGTTGAAGATTTAAAAGATATCGTAGGTCGTTTCAAAAAAATAGTCCGCGAACGTACAGGTAAAGATTTCCCAACGGATGGTTACGAACAACTTTGGGGTGGTATCTTTGCTGTGTTTGGTTCATGGATGAACGAACGTGCTATTCTATATCGTCAAATGGAGAAAATTCCAGATAGCTGGGGAACTGCTGTAAATATCCAAGCAATGGTGTTTGGTAATATGGGTTCAAACTCTGCTACTGGTGTATGTTTCTCACGTAATGCTGCTACAGGTGAAAACCTATTTAATGGTGAATACCTAGTAAATGCTCAAGGTGAAGACGTGGTAGCAGGTATCCGTACTCCTCAAGAAATTACATTAGAAGGTTCTCGCCGTTGGGCTAAATTGGCTGGCGTATCTGAAAAAGATCGTGCTGCTAAATTCCCTTCTCTAGAAGAAGTGATGCCTATCGTGTACAAAGAACTAGATGATATTCAATTCAAACTAGAAGATCACTACAGAGATATGCAAGATATGGAATTTACTATCCAAAATGGTAAATTGTGGATTCTGCAAACTCGTAATGGTAAACGCACAGGTGCTGCTATGGTTAAAATCGCAATGGACCTACTAGAAGAAGGTAAGATTGACGAAAAAACAGCATTGAAGAGAGTTGATCCTATTAAACTAGATGAACTACTTCACCCTGTATTTGATAACAATAGCTTGAAAACAGCAAAAGTTATCGCTAAAGGTTTGCCAGCTTCTCCAGGTGCAGCTACTGGTCAGGTAGTATTCTTCCCAGATGATGCTGAAAAATGGCACAATGATGGCAAGAAGATCGTTCTTGTTCGTCAAGAAACTTCTCCTGAAGACTTAGCAGGTATGGCTGTTGCCGAAGGTATCCTTACTGTACGTGGTGGTATGACATCTCACGCTGCTGTGGTTGCTAGAGGTATGGGAAAATGCTGTGTTTCTGGTGTTGGAGAAATCAAAGTAAACTATAAGAATAGATCATTTGAAGTAGATGGAAAAACATACAAAGAAGGTGATTTCATCTCTCTAAATGGTACAAACGGTGAGGTTTATGATGGTAAAGTAGAGACTAAGGTTGCCGAAATGGACAACGACTTTACGCTATTGATGGATCTTGCTGAAAAATATACTCGCCTTTACGTTCGTACCAATGCAGATACTCCACGTGATGCAGCTATTGCTCGTAAATTTGGTGCAAAAGGTATTGGTCTTTGTCGTACAGAACACATGTTCTTTGAAGGAAACAAGATTAAAGCAATGCGTGAAATGATCTTAGCTGAAAACTCAGAAGATCGTAAAAAAGCACTAGCTAAAATTCTTCCTTACCAAAAAGAAGACTTCAAAGGTATCTTTACTGCAATGGCAGGATTGCCAGTAACTGTTCGTTTACTCGATCCACCTTTACACGAATTCGTTCCACACGATGAAAAAGGTCAGAAAGAAATGGCTGATCAGTTAGGCGTTTCTGTAGAAAAGATCAAACAACGTGTAGATGCTCTTCAAGAATTTAACCCAATGCTTGGTCATAGAGGTTGCCGTTTAGGTAATACATACCAAGAAATTACAGAGATGCAAACAAGAGCTATCTTGGGTGCAGCTGTAGAGTTGAAGAAAGAAGGAGTAGAGGTATTCCCAGAAATCATGGTTCCTCTAGTAGGTATTTCTCACGAATTTGAAATGCAAGAAAAAATTATTCGTGATACTGCAGAGAAAGTATTCCACGAAGAAGGCATGAGAGTAGATTACAAGGTAGGTACTATGATTGAAATTCCTAGAGCTACACTTACTGCTCATAAAATTGCTAAGACAGCAGAATTCTTCTCATTCGGTACAAACGACTTGACTCAGCTAACATTTGGTTATTCTCGTGATGATATAGGTTCTTTCTTGCCTACTTATTTACGTAAGAAAATCTTGAAGGTAGACCCATTCATGACAATCGACCAAAATGGTGTAGGTCAGTTGGTACGCCTAGGTGTTCAAAACGGCCGTATGGAAAAACCAGACTTGAAATGCGGTATCTGTGGTGAACATGGTGGTGATCCAGAATCAGTTAAATTCTTCCACCGTGTAGGATTAAACTATGTTTCTTGTTCTCCATTCCGTGTGCCTATCGCACGTCTAGCTGCTGCTCAAGCTGCAATAGAAGACAAGTAAATAAAGTATATGAAGTAAATTACTTCTCTAATCATATTAACGAGGCTGTCCGTAGGGGGAGCCTCGTTTTTTTATGCTAGTTATCTATAACCTATTCAAGACTAGGCAGTAGTTGTTTGTGTAGTGGTAGGGGTGGAATAGTAATTATTTATAGATAAGAGCTTAGCAAACGGTCTTTT
>NZ_DYYK01000185.1:0-22038 GCF_020741705.1 Bacteroides coprosuis | reverse complement strand
GTTAATGGGCTAGAGTAGATATAATCAAACTCTTTTCCTTTGAGTTGATTTTTTACTACTTGTGCTTCTTCTTCAAAAGAATCATTTAATGGAACATCTGTTTGTCCATAACAAGTCCCTTTAGGAACATTAACTGAAGTATGACGAATCAAATATACATTCATAAGCTTAAATATTTAATGCTAGTAAGATACCCAAATAAATGGAAATTTCACAAAGGAGGAAGGATGCTCCACAACAATCTCCCGTATAGCCTTGAATTCTTCTTTTCAAAATGACAGCGATAAGCAGAAATGTGAGGATAGGGAAAAGAGCAACCCACCATATAGCATAGGGTATTAATAAAATAAGAGGTAATAGTCCAAAGAGGTGTGCTATAATAAAAGTAGGAACAGACATTTTTCCATAAACCACTTTGGCTTTACTGGTTTCTTCTGTTCGAGCATAGGGTAGAACTTTATTAATGTAAGAGGATATTAATTTTGCTAACGGATCAGCAACTAATATTGCAAGTGCTGCTGTTTCTATTGGTAGTGCAGATAAGCACTGAAAGAGTAATAAAAAGTAGATGATATGACTTAGTACGCCGTACGTACCAATATGAGAATCTTTCATAATTTCAAGTACTCTTTCACGAGTAGTACCCCCACCTAAACCATCAAAAAAATCAGATAACCCATCTTCATGTAATGCTCCAGTAAGTAGCAATCGAGATAGGATAGCTAGGATAATAGCAATGGGATAAGGAAAGATATAGCTGCTAAACCACAATGTCATAGACATTACCCCAGCCGTCAGCCAACCGATGACAGGCCAATAGTTAATTGCCTGCTTGAAGTGTTCTGCTGGAACATTAAAAATCTTAAGTTTGTAGAAAGGAAGTCTTGTGAAAAACTGTAGTGCAGCAGCAATATCTTTTATCATGTCCTTAGAAGTATTTAGTTACTTGTACATCTTTGAATGTACTCATTTCATTAATCATCCGAATGGCCGATTCTAGTATAGGGTAGGCACAAAGAGCTCCCGTACCCTCACCAAGTCTAAAACCCAGTTGTAAAATAGGTTTTGCTTTTAAATAATTAAGAGCAATATGATGTCCTATTTCATTTCCTTGATGTCCATAGATAGCGTAGTGTAACACATTCTTGTTGATTTTAGAAGCCATAAGCATACAGTTTGTCATAATGAAACCATCTACAAGAATGATCATTTTTAGTCGGGCAGCTTCGAGCATAGCACCTACAGTCATAACCATTTCATAACCTCCAAAATAACGCATAATGTCAATTGGTGAGTTATTTCCTTTGTAGTTAGTTACAGCTCTGCTTAAGACATCGTATTTGTGGTTGAGAATATCACCTGTATGATCACTTCCTGCTCCTGTACACTCTTTCAAAGATGTACCAGTGAGAAAGTGCATCCAAATGGAAGAGGAAGAAGTGTTTGTTATGCCCATTTCACCAATAGCTAATACGTTGCAACCCTCTGCATGACATTGACGTACGCATTCTGCTCCAGATTCAATAGCTTGATTCATTTCCTCTTCGGTCATTGCTGCTTCATACAAATAGTTACGTGTTGATTTGCGTATTTTTTTGTGTGTAATTCGTTTGTCTGAAAGATCAAGATCTCTATTAACACCCCCATCGACTACCATTAATTTAAAATGATGTTGACGAGCAAGAAAGTTGACTCCAGCTCCTCCTTTTAAGAAGTTTTCAAGCATTTGATAGGTTACTTCTTGAGGAGAAAGACTTACTTTTTCTGAAGCAATACCGTGATCCCCAGCGAAAACGATGTGATGGGGATTAGATAACTGAGGGGATAGAGTTTGTTGAATCCATCCTACTTGTAGTGCAAGCTCTTCTAGAAAACCTAAAGAACCTTTGGGCTTGGTTAGGTTGTTGATTTTGTCTTGCAGATAAGGAATAATTTCCTCGTTGGGTTTTTCAATGTCGAATTGTAGCATTTTATTTAATTTTGACGGGAATTCCCGAAACCATTAGCGTAACTTCATCTGCTTGAGAAGCAATATATTGATTTAGCCATCCTTGTAGATCAGCAAATCTTCTTTGTATGGGGTTAATAGACATCTCCCCCATACCTATTTCATTAGTTACAAAAAGAAAAAGAGCATCTTGTTGTGTAAATAGATCAAACTCTTTTTTGAGTTGAGAGAGCGACTCTGCCACGTCAGAATCTAAATCATAGAAGAAATTAGTTGCCCATAAGGTTACGCAGTCTATGAGAACTACTTTTCCTTCTAGATGATGTTTACTCAGTTCTTTTTCCTCTTCAATATTTATCCAAGAGTTCGCTTTACGTCGCTCCTTATGAATTTCGATTCTTTTGCGATGTTCATCATCCCAAATTCGTGAGGTGGCTAAATAGACGGGAGTTTCAGAAAGAGAAAGAGCTATTTTCTCTGCGTAAGAGCTCTTTCCCGAACGTTGTCCTCCTGTTATCAAACAAATCTTTTTCATTTTCTAAATAGATGTCTGAATTTGTGAGAATAGAGTTTAGATACTCCTTTGCGATTATCTATTGCTTCACCTACTACAATCATGGTAGTTAGAGTTAGGTTATTGCCTTTTACAATCTGAGCTAAGTCTTTTAATTGTCCGCGGAATATCTTTTGATCTTTCCAAGTTAGTTTATAGCAAGCAGCAACAGGGGTGGTAGGAGGGTAATGTACTAATAATTCCTCTTGAACTTTATCTACAATAGATGCACTTAAAAAGATACACATGGTACTTTGTGATTTAGCGAGCATATGTAGTTGTTCTTTTTCGGGCATTGGAGTACGACCTTCACCACGAGTTAGAATAATAGTTTGTACTTTTTCGGGTATTGTAAACTGTGAACGTAACTCTGCAGCAGCAGCTTGGAATGATGAAATACCTGGAGTAATGTGATATGACATATTGTATTCATCGAAAAAAGCCATTTGTTCCTGAATAGCACCATAGATACAAGGGTCTCCCGTATGAAGTCTTACGACTAACAAATCTTTATCATAAAACTCCTTCATGATAGCAAACTGCTCTTCTAAAGTCATAGCAGCTGAACTACGAACAACAGCTCCTTTTTTTGCATAGTGAGTCAGTTCTACTGGCACTAAGCTACCTGCATAAAGAATTAAATCCGCTTCTTCTAAGAAACGTTTTCCTCTTACAGAAACGAGCTCAGGGTCACCCGGACCAGCACCCACTATTTCTATATGTCCTTGTCGAATAGAAGCAGGATCAATAGCTAATGCAAATGTAAAATCATTGCCTTCACTGAATACTCCTTTTTGTTTTTCTACAAGTAAAATACCATCATGAGCACTGCGTATAGCCGATGCTTCAGAGACACTAGGAGATTGAGTTACCTCTTTGACTTTTTCGGAAGGATTTGGAACGTTTACATCTTCCAATTCTTCTGCAGAATAGATATAAATAGGTAGTTTCCCGAAGTATTCACTCAATTCCTTTAAAAGAGGTTCGTCTTTCTTAATATCAATTGAAGAAATGTCTTGAATCGCATCAGTAGCTATATTGATGCTGTTGAGATAATTCTCTATATGTTGTGCTATACCTGTTGCATTACAGTTTTTTCTACAACCTACACCTAAATGAAAAGCTTTGTTATGAAAGGATATAGTATCAATTCCTGCATCGGGATAGATGTAGGGAGTTACTGCTATAAATAGCTGGTAATGATCAAAGTTGATATCCTCGTATTTATAAAAAATATCTACATGTTCAGGTTTCGTTCTTTCTAAATAAGCTGTTCCTTCATCTTTGGCATTGAGAAATAGAGCTGTTTTTTCTTTATTGACGAAACGAGTAAGAGGTTGATTAAAGTTGTTTACATTGCTGCGTGTTACCCAATTGTATTTTTTGCCAATTGTATCTAAAGCCCAAAGATTATTGTTGTCACTTTGAGTCGTAATAACAGGTTCTGTACCTAAAATTCGTGCAATTTGTTCTGTTAGTTCGTTGGCTCCTCCTACATGTCCTGATAAAACAGAAATTACACTTTTCCCCGTGCTATCAATGCAAATAATTGCTGGATCTGTATGTTTATCTTTAATATGAGGAGCAATAGCTCTTACGCAAATGCCCATTGCTCCAATAAAAAGAATAGAATCTACTTTATCAAATAGATCTGCTACACAGTCACTTATCGAAGGTATGAATTGACAGTTTTCTAGTTCGTGTTTAGAGTAGATCGTGCTGCCAATCAGACTCTCTTGTATGGTTTGAGCTACACCCAAAGCAGATTTAGATGTAAGTATTATTGCATGTTTCATATTATTTATTTTTTATAGCTTTCATCACAAGGATGGTGTTATAGTTGTCTATTTGGATTGAGGTTGACTCTTGTAAAGTTAAGTTATTCTCTTGAATTGCTTCCCTAAAAAGGCTCTGACTATTTTCAGAAACCGAATTAAACACAATAACTCCGTTATCTGCAAGGATAGGAGCTATCTTTTGGATGATATGATTCATTTTTCCTCCATGCCCACCTATAAATACCGCATCTGGTCTGGGCAATTCAGAAATATCTTTTAGAGTAAAGTCTCCTATATATGATTCAATTCCTGGTGTACCCCAAAGTTTGGCATTGGCATCAATAAGTTCTCTTCCTTCCTCCCTGATTTCAAAAGCAATTACTTTGAGATGTGGAAACTGAAGTTTGGCTTCTATAGAAACTGAGCCTGTACAAAAACCTACATCCCAAAGTGTTTCTTTATTCCAAAGATCGAGCATACTTAAAGACAGAAGTCGGATAGGCATTTTGGTAATCATATTGACTCTACCATCCAACAAATGACATTTTTCATTCGGTAGTCCAAAAGGTTTATTTCGCTTGTATGTTTGTTGAAGAATGATATTATTCGGGAATTTAAATTCTTTACCAATAATATCTTTTATATTCCAAGTAGAAGTGTTTTCTTCCTCCTTATTCCCTAATAGTTCACCTACAGTCATTGTATAATTATCGTACCCAAAATCAAGCATTCGCTGCGCTATCGTTGATGGAGTATGATTTTTTTTATCGGTGAGAATGCCAATCTTGGCATAACCAGAAATTAGTGCTTCATCAAATTTATCCCAAGGTCTGCCCGTCAACGAAACAATGTGCATGTCGTGATACGGTAAAACCAAGCGATGAGCTAAGAGTTGTAGGGAATTAAAATAGGGATAAAGTATAATTTCCGCATCAGGAACTTCCCTTTTTATGGTATTAGCAAATCCAAAAAAGAGTGGATCTCCCGAAGCAAATACAACTATATTTTCACAACTCTCATATTGCTTGAAAACATCACTTAAAGGAACTACGATATCTATCCATTGGTGAGCTGTTGGCAAGTATTCTTTGACTATCTCATAATGCCTTTTTCCTCCAGAAAAGATGGAGTTGCTTTGAATTATATGATTGACTTCAGAAGAAAATTCTTGATTCTGATTATCATCTATGCCTATTACGTAAAATTTCATAATACTATAAATACAGCGATTAATAAAATGACCATAAGTGCCTCTGTATAGAGATTCACACGGATGGCTTTCTGTGCATCTTGAAGAGTTAATTCTCTTGGGTTATCTCCTATATAGGGTTTATCAACTACTTTGCCATAATAAATATTGGGTCCACCAAATCTACAATCTAATATTCCTGCGAGAGCTGATTCTGGATAGCCTGAGTTTGGACTAAGATGCAATTTACAATATTTTCGGACGAATGAATACTTTTTTAGATTGCCACTAACAAGAAGCATTAGTATAGCTGTTAGTCTAGCTGGAATATAATTGGCGATATCATCTATGTGTGCAGCCCAACATCCAAAATCTTTATATTTATCATTCTTATAAGCAATCATGGAATCTAGGGTATTAATCATCTTGTAGGCAGCCATACCTGGTAAGCCAAATATTAAAAACCAGAACAAAGGTGCAATGACGCCATCACTTAGATTCTCTGCCAAAGTTTCTAGTGCTCCAATACGTATCTGTTGAGGAGAGAGTTGAGAGGTATCTCTGCCCACTATTCGTGATAATTGCTTTCTTCCATCTTCTACCGATTGATCTACTGCATCAAAAACCATTTTCACTTCTCTGCGAAGAGTTTTACCAGCCAAGAAGAAGAAAATTCCAAGAGTATTGATGGTTATGGCTAAAAGAGGATGTATTCGATTGGCTAGAAGAAGAATGGCCCAAGTCAATGCAAAAACAAATAGAATCAAAAAGGTACTATATAATCCACCTTTTATCAGTCTATTGCTTTGTTGGTTTAGCCTTTTGTCGCCCCAAGCAATTAACTTACCAAACCAGACAATAGGGTGAGGGAGATGCTCAGGGTCGCCTAAACTCAAATCCATCAGCCAGCCTAGTAGTAAAGGAAGAATAATATAGAGTGTTATGATATCCATTCTTTAATTGCTTTTATAAGTACGTTATTAGCCTCTTTGTTTTGGGCTGCCACTCTAAAATGTTGAGGTGTCAATCCTCTAAAATTACTTGCATCTCGAATTAAAATACCATAGTTCTTAACTAAAAATTCTTTTAAGTCTTGAGCTGTTCTATGTTTATCCTTTATACAACACATAAAAAAATGAGTAGTAGTGGGACTAACTTCCAGCTCATCCATTTTAGCTAATTCTTTTTTAAGAATGTGAGCATTTTCTAGTAATTTTTCTACATCTACTAGGTTATCGTATTGAGTTTCTAAAAACTTACCCGCTTCAATAGCCAATTGATTCACCGCCCAAGGCATTCTAAAATAGTTGATCTTATTGATCAAGTTTTCAGAACTACTTAAATAACCTAATCTTAATCCAGGAATGGCAAAATGCTTAGTCATAGAATGGAGAAGAATTAAATTTGAAATGCTTTTAGAATCTAGCATTGTAAAAAGCTCTTCTCTACAAAAATGCTCATACGACTGGTCTATCACAAAAACTGTTTTGGGATGTAGGTTGATGAACTTTAAGAGATATTCTTTTGAGTAAGTGTAGCCCGTAGGATTATTGGGATTACAGAGCCAAATTAAATCGAGTTCTTCATGGACCTCACTTAAATGTGAGTAATAGGATAGCTGATGTTGATTAATTTGACAAGCATCTTCGTACTCACTGAAAGTGGGAATGATTATAGCTGTTTTTGCTTGAGCAAAAGCTTGAGCTATAAGGTAAATAGCCTCGGTAGCTCCATTGGTAATTGCTAAGTTAGTTTGGTTAACTCCGTTCTTTTCTGCTAACACTCGAGCCAGAGAACCAGCATCGGGTTCTGGATATGAGTGTATTTGGTGAATACAAGTTGTGATGTAAGCTCTTAGAGCTGATAAATCTTGATGGGTATCCACATTAGAGCTGAAGTTCCAAACGATCTTATTGTCTTGGTTATATATGTCGTCTCCGTGACCAATAATCATTTAGTCTTCTTGTTTTAATATTTTGTATAGCAAATCCATGTTGACGTGCTGACGTACATGATCTGCTAATTTATCGTATTGTTCTTCTTTGAATTGAGCTAAATCTAAAGGCTCTTCATTCATTTTATCTGTGTAAGGAGCTAAAATATGCTCTATTACATTTGAGTTGTCTAGTATGCCATGAATGTAAGTTCCAAAACATTTGTTGTCAACATAATAACCATCGGTTTGTCCTTCCTCCGTGTGATTGACTGGTTTTGACTTGGTACCTTCAATTGGCCTAGTTGATCCCATATGTATCTCATATCCTTTACAAGGTTGAGGCTGATCGAGAAATGTAAACTCTGTTTGTCGGGTTACTTTTTCTTTTCCCATAATCGTAGTTGTAGGTAAGAGTCCTAAACCCGGGAAACGTTCAATTTCACTCTCTACGTGGAAAGGGTCACACACCTCTTGTCCCATCATTTGATATCCACCACAGATCCCTACCACAGTTGCTCCATTTTTGCGTGCATTAATGATGCTTTGGGCTACACCATTTTTTCTCATTTCGTATAAATCAGATATGGTGTTTTTACTTCCGGGAATTAAGATGATATCAGCTTTCTCAACTTCTTCTGTATTGTTTGAATAGAAAAGATGTACACGAGGATCTCTCTCCAATACATTAAAATCAGTATAGTTAGACAGATGTTTAAGCAAGATAACTACTACATTGATTTTTCCTCTTTCGGCATTCATGCTTTTAGTTTGCAGAACGACAGAATCTTCTTCTTCAATGTGAATATCTGTATATTGAGGAACAACTCCAAGTACGGGTATTTTACACAAGTCTTCAATAATCTTAATCCCCGATTCAAACAGACGAGCATCGCCTCTAAACTTGTTAATGATAATGCCCTTGATATGTTTGCGTTCTTCTTCATTCATAAGCATTACTGTGCCATATACTGAAGCGAAAACTCCACCTCTATCAATGTCGGCTATCAAGATTACGTCTGCTCCAGCATACATAGCCATCGACATATTCACTAGGTCTATCTCTCTGAGATTAACTTCAGCAATGCTACCAGCTCCTTCCATCACGATAGGATTATATTTTCCTTCTAGTCGGTCGAAAGCTTGATGTACAGCTTGCCTAAGTTCATCCCGTCCTTCTTTCCTGAAATACGCATAAGCACTTTGATTGCCTATAGCTTTACCATTTAATACCACCTGAGAAGTTTTATCTCCTGATGGTTTAAGAAGTAGGGGGTTCATATCTGTTTGGCAATCCACTCTTGCGGCTTCGGCTTGTACAGCTTGAGCCCTCCCAATTTCTAATCCATCGGCAGTAATAAATGAATTGAGAGCCATGTTTTGGGCTTTGAATGGAGCAGGTTGATAGCCATCTTGTAAAAAGATTCTACAAAAGGCAGTAGCGATAATACTTTTTCCAACATCACTACCTGTACCTGCCAACATGATTGGTTTCAGTTTTTTCATTTTTAGTGCCTCCTAATCATACATCTCTACCTGGTCGAAGTTGCTCGGCATCTTCAAAGGATAAAATAGAGTTTACTAAAGTAGCTGCTAAGTTGCTTCCTCCTTTTCTGCCTTCTACAATTAATTTGGGTATCTCTTTAAAAGGCTTAATCATGTGCTTTGATTCTTTCACATTGACAAATCCTACGGGAGAAGCAATGATTCCTGCTGGATGTGCCTTGCCCAAGCGTATTAATTTGCATAATTCCATTAAGGCTGTGGGTGCATTACCAAATACATAAAGTGCATCAGGATGTTCTTCTACAGCTAAACGAATCCCTGCTTGAGTGCGAGTAATATCGTGTTGTTGAGCTAATTCGGCTACACGCTCATCGTGTAAATAACATTTAGCTTCAATACCCAATCTCTCTATAGCTCCTTTGCGAATTCCTGAAGCAGCCATAGTTACATCGGTAATAATTTGTTTGGTTTTGCCAGATAAGAATGATTTGTTTAAGGTTTCTACAGCATCCTTATCTACATGGAGAATATTTTCCATATCAAAGTCGGCAGTAGTATGAATAGCATGTAGAAGTGCCCATTTATGTCCGAGAGGGATCTCTTTGTTTTTTAATTCACTCTCAATCGTTTTGAAACTTTTGATCATGATGCTTTGTCCTAAACCTACATTGGCATCTCTACCTTCCCGATAATAACCACGAGGAGTAATAATCTGATTTCCAAAAGTATGGCTTTGTGAGTTCCCTATAATGACAATGGTAAACATATCTATCTTTTCGATATCTAGTTCGGACAAGGTAGTAATAACTATTTCTTGATCCTCTCGCCCAGCTTGATGAACATAGCCTACGGGTGTTTGTGGATCTCTTTCTTCTAAGAATAGCTCTATCAAACGGTGAAGTTGCCAATACCTTCCTTTACTTTTGGGATTATAAATGGCTGTAACAAAATCTGCCATAGCCGCAGCTTTTATTCTCTTTTCTATGGTTTCCCAAGAAGTCATTAAGTCGGACATGGATATAACACAAAAATCGTGTCCTATAGGGGCACCAAGTAAAGCAGCAGCCTTTTGAAAGGCACTAATTCCAGGAAGAGCAATTACCTCAATATCACTATTCTTCTCCTTTTTCATTTCATAAACAAGAGGAGTCATGCCATATATTCCTGCATCTCCAGAGCTAATTACACAAACGGTTTTTCCTTCCTCTGCATATTTAAAGGCTTCTTCTGCACGATCTTTTTCCTTACGCATACCCGTATCTATACAGATCGCTCCTGGCTTGCTGATACCTTCTATAAATTGAAAATAATATTTATAACCTACTATTACATCTGAGGTTTTAATAGCTTCCAATACAGCTGGAGTAATATCTTCTTGTGAGCCAGGACCAATTCCTGCCACTATAATCTTTCCTTTTAACATGTCTTTTTAGGTTTCTTTTTCAGTTTACGTATTAAAAATTTAAAGCTTAGCCAAACACCTGTACCAGAAACAGCTATACATCCTAAAGCTAGGAACCAGATGGTTAAAGTCCATAATACTGGTCGTTCCATTAGCCATTGTATGTGCAAATAGTGGAATCCATTGAATAACCATTTTCGTGCTTTTCTATTCTTATCTAAGTGTTTGTAATTTCCTGTTTCAGGACTTATATAATATGTATTCTCGTCTTCACTCTCTACGGATACCTTGTAAATAGGTAAATCTAAATCTCTTTTCCAAGGTAAGTAATATTCTTCAAAGTGATGGATAAGTTGGATGTTATATTTTGTCTCTTGACCATGGATAGACTCTATGGCTTGGCAAATTTGAGCCTCTGATAAATTGAGCCTTTGTATGCTATCTTTCGAAGCATCAATATGTAACACTTCTTTACCATCTATGATTTCATAGATAGGGACTCCCTGAAAAGAAGTCCAAGAAATTTGTTTTAGTTTTGGAAATGCTTCTTGGAGTTTTCTATAATCTAAAGGATAGACAGCAGGATCTACCTTTTTACCTTTAATTTTTTGAGGGATATGATAATTCGTATGTGTCTTTACAAGCCATTGAGGAACTTTCTGGAGAGCCATCATTCCACTAATAGACCAAGTAAAAAGGAATAGGCTAAATGCAAAACCTAAAAGAGTATGCCACTTATAGCTAAACTTACGATAGGGAGTGCTCCATTTCTTTTGAATCTTATATCTTTTGGTATAAGCTCTTACCCCTAATATAAATCCTGTAATCACGGTTATAAAAGAGAGAGTGGCTAGGGTAGTAAGTGTATTTATCCATGTTCGCGTATGTTGGCGTAGAGC
Organism: Bacteroides coprosuis; assembly: GCF_020741705.1. NCBI lineage: Bacteria > Pseudomonadati > Bacteroidota > Bacteroidia > Bacteroidales > Bacteroidaceae > Bacteroides > Bacteroides coprosuis. The sequence goes on along the minus strand of NZ_DYYK01000185.1, from coordinate 10,830 downwards.
TGGAATATATAGCTTGTGAGGAATAGAGCCCACATAAGCCCAAAGTCTTTCATTACGTGTGGTTAATTGTTGGACTTCTCCTGTTCTTGATGATAAGTAAAGTTGATGTTTTGCAGAGTCATCAAAATGTACTTTATAGATGGGAAGTTCTTTTTGATATTTAGAGTACATAATCCAAATATCTTGCTTGTGCAGCGTATCTATTTTTGCAATAGAAGCCTGAACCCATGATTGAGCGATGTCTTCTAATTCAGCTTTAGAAATAGGCTCATTATCTTGCTCTAATTGAGAAGAAATATAATAGGTGTCTTTGCTCGTTTCTACAGTAAATATTCCTTTGTTTTTATACTGATTTACCTGAATGCTTTTTAGCTTTTCATCTTGAGGAATTTCTGCTAATACATCCTCTATATTCGGTAAGGAATCGGTGAGGCATATTCTGTGGTCGTGTCTCTGTGTTTTATCTACATCAGGAAATGACTTGTAGATCAAAACTAATCCTGTAATAAACCACATTAGGAACAGTAAGCTAATTACTGTTCCTAATACTCTGTGGATGGCATATGTTATTTTCTTAAACATAAAGTGTTTTTCTATATTAATGCATCACTTCTCCAGTTACTTCGTAAACTGCTTTTTTATCTATGATGTCTCTTTTTTTGTGAGTCGTGATAAATTGTAGATGTTTTACATATAAGTTTTGTATTTGAGGATTTTCTCCTAGTCCTTGTACTCTTACATCTACTTGATAGCCCTCTTTTTCTAAATCTTCTTTCCAATCTCCAGCAATGTCATTTTTGGCATGGTCTCCAGCTACAAACATAAGAGGGATAAGAGTTACCTTCTTATACGGAGAAGCTTTGAGTTGGTTTAATGCGTCATCAAAAGAAGGATAACCTTCAATTGTTCCAATTATGCAGTTGTCGTGTCCTTTTGCTTTGAGCATATAGTCCATCATAGCATATTGTGCCGTTGTAGGGTCAGAAGTTCCGTGCCCTACAAAGATGAAGGCTTGGTCTTTACGAATATCTTTAGTTATGATTTCAATCAAATTACTATAGTCTTCTGGCTCATAAAGGAGAGGATTACCGATGCGTATATCTTTAAATTGATCTTGAATATCCAATACATTTCTGCGTAGAGATTCCATTTCTACCCCATTAATAATAGTTGTCGGTTGAATTAAAATATGGGTGTATCCTTCTTTATGCAGTTGAGTTAGAACTTGAAGAGGGTTTTGTTTTTTGATTCCTCTTTCGTTCAATCTTTTGATAATAATGCGAGAAGTATAGGCTTCATAGAAATCACAATTTGTAAATTGCTCTTTTACCTTTAGATTGATAGCATCAATGGTTTTTTCACGAGTGTCGTTATGTGTTGTACCAAAGTGTACCATTAACACAGCGGCTTTATCAGCCTCCTTCATATCTTTAAAAAAGTCAATATGCTCATAATCTCCACCACCATGTGCATATAGAGCTAGAGAGCTCACCATACAAATAGCAATTAAGAAAAGTTTTTTAATAGAGTTCATTGTTTTATTTATTAAATTTAAGTGTTACACTAGCAAAGAATGTTCTTCCTGGAGAGGTTGTAGCATATCTCATCAAGAAAGGTTTTTCATCTTTAAAGTTGAAAATATTATCTATACCCAAAGAAACTTCAGGGGTGAAGATGGATAGTGCTTTGAAGCGATGAGTGCTTGTAATATTCCATAGGTTATATGAACGAGCATCCATATTCGTATAATAGGCTCTGGATTGTAAGTGTCCATTCAAGTTGACATTTAAGTCGTATTTACTCCAGTTCTTGAAATAGTTAAGACTTACCGAACCAGTATGGCGACTTGAACCGTTTAAATATTTATCTCTAACATTCGGTTTGTTTTTGGAATTCATATTCTTAGCTTCCAAGAAACTGTAATTCGTACCTAGGGTTAAACCCTCAGTAAGTAGAAATTGCATACTCACATCGAAACCTCTACTTCTTGCTCTATCGTAGTTCTGATATTGATAATGATCTTGTTTTGCCGATTCATTAGTATATTGATCATTGATTAAAACGCGTTGAATAATATCATCCACGAATGTAATGTAGGCTGAACCTGATAAGGTGAAGAAGTTATTGAAGTATTCAGCATTGAAAGAGAATGAATTTGACTTTTCAGGTTTTAAATTGGGGTTAGGATGATTCACTGTACCACCATTCATATTTTCATTTTCGTAGTAAAGTTCCATCATATCTGGGGCACGGAAACCTCCTGCATAAGATAGGCGCATATTGACATGATCCCAAGAATACATAGTAGAAAGTGAAGGAACAAAGCGATTGTTGAATTCTTTGTGGTGTAAGGCTCTAAATCCAGCAACAACAGTCCAAGCATCGAAGAATTTCATTTCATCTTGAGCATAAACAGCAGCTGTATAAGCCGATTTTGAATGTTCTAGTTTTTCTGGATTAGCTAAATAATCGATGGTGTAATCTAGCCCTGTAGTCAACTTATGATGACTAAAGTTTAATACGCTTTTTAAGTCGTTTTTAAAATAGCGTTGACGTTTAGATAACTCTGATGTACCTTCTTTTTTACCTTTGAAATGATCTTTTTCATATTCATAGTTGTCAAAATAGGTATCAAAACTGATAAAGCCTATCTTTTTAGGTAAGCGATAGATTGTTCCAGCCCCGATATTGTAATCTTTATAAGCCATGTTGTAGCTATATGCTTCATAAGGACGATCTTGTTTCTTGTTGTAGTAAGAGCCAAAAAGATCAAAGCTTAAACGAGCGTTGGGCTTATACGTAAATTTTTGTTTTACAATATTTGAAGAGTAGGCAGTTACAGCTTGTTTTACTGTTTCTTTTACGGTAGGCTGACCATTTTCATCGTAACCATTTTTATTTGGACCTCCTTTTTTATCCCATTCGTATGGACTAAGTTGCCAACCATTGGTTTGTCTTCTCTGGTATGATGTTTGAGAAGTTACTTTACCTAGTTTGAATTCGGCAACAGTAGAGTGAAAGAACTGTCCTTTTCTAGATATCTTATTAGTTGTTGTAATATTTACTTTTTCAGTAGGGTTTTGGGTGATGATATTGATAACTCCACCCATCGCTTCCGAACCATAAAGAACAGATGCTGATCCTCTAATAATTTCTATTCTTTTTATCTTACTCATGTCGATACGCTCCAAGTCTGTCTGACCGCTGGTATCTCCATTCATTTTGTAGCCATCTACTAAAATTAATAGATTTCTACCACCCAAACCACTTGCTATAATACCGTGGCTTTCACTATAAGTAACTGAAGAGTTCATGTTGGCAACAATCTCCTCTAAAGAAGTACTTCCTGTATTTTGAATTTCTTTTTGAGTAAAAATCTGTGTGTGAATGGGGGTGTCTTTCAAATAAGTATGTGTACCTGTTCCTGTAACTACCACTTCTGATAAGTTGAAAGCCTTGTCGGGCAATACGATAGAGATATTATGCTTGTCTGCTATCTTGTCTATAGACAATCTTTTATCTTGATAATTAAAAGAGTGAACTCTTAAAATAAGGCTTCCTGTATCCTGAATACTGAGTTCAAATCTTCCTTGATTGTCTGTCATTGTACCATAGTGGGTTCCCTCAACTGCTATTGTAGCCTCTTTAACGGGGTAACCTTTTTCGCTCTTTACAATTCCTTTTAGTAAGGTTTGAGCACATAACAAGTTGAATGAGCAGCATATAAATGCTACTAAAACCAGTAAAGTCTTTTTCATTAGATGTTTTATGTAAAATTCATACTCTATTCTTAGCCCCGAGAATATTGTTATCTGTTTGTGTTGGCAGGTTTCCTGACTAACTCTGTCTGAACGCCTTCCCATTCTGTATTTAGAATAGTGGCAATGAGGATGTTCAAACCGTGTTTTTATAGAGTTCACAGTAGCGGGCACTGTTTCGGATTCTAACCGAATTCCCTTTTATACCCTAGTAAGGAAATACTAGGACATCACCAAAACGCTGCAAAGGTATTAAAATATAAAAGAGTTTTAAACACTTCTTTTCTTTTTTTTAATGTAATATTGTGATTACGTTTTTTATTAGTAATAAAACTTTATAGAAGATATGAATAAACCCCAATTCTTAATTGCAGCAGCAAACTCTGGTGCCGGAAAAACCACAGTAACACTTGGATTGATGAGAGTTTTAGCCAAACGCAATTTATCTGTACAACCCTTTAAATGTGGTCCCGATTATATTGATACCAAACTTCATGCATTAGCTTCTGGTAAGCCTTCTGTAAATTTAGATTTATTTCTTGCGTCCCCCGAGCATATAGAAAACACTTATAATAAGTATACCTCTTCTGTAGATGTTTCTGTTGTAGAAGGTGTTATGGGTTTATTTGATGGTTATAAAAAGATGGAGGGTAGTGCTGCACAGATTGCAAAGCAATTGGATATTCCTATTGTTTTGGTAGTCAATGCAAAGGCATCTGCTTATTCTACGGCTGCTTTGCTTTATGGCTTTAAGAATTTCGATAAAGATATTCGTGTGAAAGGAGTCATATTCAATTTTGTGGGTTCTGAAAGTCATTATAGCTTCTTAAAAGATGCCTGCTACGATGTAGGAGTTGAGCCTTTAGGGTATTTACCTAAAGATGAAAATCTCGCCATTCCTGAACGACATTTAGGTTTAGATACCGACAACACCGAAGCCATCCATCATTCTATTGATATTTTGTCAGATGCTATCGAACAGCATGTTGATATAGAACGATTATTAGAAATAACTTCTTCATCCGTAAAAAGTACGAGAGTAAAAGAGATAGAAACTAAACCTATGTTCCAGTGTATTGCCGTAGCTAAAGATGAAGCTTTTAATTTTATGTATGTAGAAAATATTGAGACACTTCAGCAATTGGGTTCTGTTGTTTACTTTAGTCCGTTACACGATAAAGAGCTTCCCCGTGAGGCCGATTTTGTGTACTTGCCAGGAGGTTATCCCGAGTTTTATGCGTCTAAGCTCAGTGAAAACAAAACGATGCACCAAAGTATTTATGATTATATCGAAAAAGGAGGAAAGCTTTTTGCTGAATGTGGCGGAATGATGTATTTGTCGTCTTCCATACAAACGAACGAGGGTGTTAAATATCCTATGGTTGATATCTTTCATCAAGAAGCTAGCATGAAGAATATGAAACTAAAATTGGGTTATCGTTTATTCTCTTATCAAGGAGTAGAATACAGAGGGCATGAGTTTCACTACTCCCAAATCATTTCAAATTTGCCAAGTGTTGCACAACAGTATGGGGCAAGAGGTCAGGAAGTGGATACGAAATTACTTCGATATAAGAATGCAGTTGCAGGATACACTCATATTTATTGGGCTGATAATGAAAATTGGTTGAATCTTTTTAATGATTAAGAAATGGCAGTAAGAATTTATACTAAAGGAGGAGATAAGGGTATGACTTCGATTCATGGAGGTACTCGAGTAGATAAAGATGATATTCGTATTGAGGCAAACGGAGCTTTGGATGAACTCAACAGTGTCATCGGAGTGGTTCGCTCTTTTATGGCAGAAGAAGATAGCAGGCATGAGATTCTTTATCGCATTCAAAAAGAGATGATGGTAGTCATGTCTTTAGTAGCAACTCCTTCTGCACATCGTGAAAAAAACCCGAATACTTTTGATGAGTCTATTATCCCTTACTGTGAAGAATTAATAGATGAGATGGTGGCCCAAATCCCCGAAAATGAATTTTTTATTCTACCAGGAGGTAATCCAATTTCGGCTCATTTACAATGGGCTCGAACTATTGCTCGCAGAAGTGAGAGAAGACTGTGGACTTTACACCGCAGTGATGCTTTACCCGATGAATTGTTGAAATTTATCAATCGACTTTCCGATTTGTTTTTTATTATGGGCAGAGAAGAGATGTCTCGAGATGGGAAAGCAGAAGAGAAATGGCATAAATTTCTGTACAAAAGAAAAAAGAAATAGAGGATAATATTCCTTTATTTGTTAATGAATACAAAAAATACCGATTTGGTTCTAGATTCGATGAGTTCAGACCAAGTCGGTTTTTTTATACTCTAAAAACTGTCTTATCTTAGCAAAAGGAAGGAGAAAGAGCTCTTCTTTCATCAACTTATTGAATAAAGAAATTCACTAACAATTTGATATATATGAAACGATTTCTGGTTTTTGTCGCAGTAGTACTTTTGTTTTTACCCTACTCAAGTGCTCGAGAGCGAATGTTATTTAATGAAGGTTGGTCTTTCAAAAAAGAAGATCCCTTGTCTATTCAAAAGGACAACCGTTTAGATTATGAGAAAATAAAGAAATGGATATTACCCTCTGGTAATCGATTCCTAAAAAATGCACCACTCTATGCCCAGCCACAAGAAAAACTAAACGGTGGGGAATATACAGAAATTAGTTTCGATGATAGTTCGTGGAGAGTACTCAATCTACCTCACGATTGGGGTATTGAAGGTCCTTTCGTTCAAGATCTTCCTGGAGAAACAGCTAAGTTGGAGTGGTTTGGGGTTGCTTGGTATCGTAAGCAATTTGAAGTTTCTTCAGAAGATGTAAATAAGCAATTCTTTCTAGAAATAGATGGTGCTATGTCTTATTCTACCGTATGGTGTAATGGAGAGTTAGTAGGAGGTTGGCCTTATGGTTATGCTTCTTATCAAGTAGATTTAACACCTTATATTAAAGCTGGAGAAAAAAACCAGTTGGCTATTCGCTTAGATAACCCAAATATCTCTTCTAGATGGTATCCTGGAGGGGGTATCTATAGAAATGTGTGGCTAACCAAAACAAATCCTATTCATATTGATCAATGGGGTACATTTGTTACAACTCCTCAAGTTTCAGCAGAGAAAGCTGAGGTTCATGTAGCCGTTTCATTGGCTAATGCTCAGAAAGACCATGCACAAGTTGTACTACGTTCTACTCTCTATTTACAAGATAAAGAGGGTAATATCGAGGGAGATGCACTTGTTACAACAGAACAAAAAGTATGTGCATGTAGCTCTAAAACCGTTAGTCAGGTTCTTTCTTTAGAACAGCCCAAACTATGGGATGTAGAACATCCTGATATGTATGTGGTTAAAACTGAAGTGTTGAATAATGAAGAGGTGCTCGATACCTATCTCACACCTTTTGGCATACGTACGATTGAGTTTACAGCCGAAGATGGGTTTCACCTAAATGGAAGAAGAGTTCAGTTGAAAGGTGTTTGTATGCACCACGATCATGGAGCCTTAGGAGCAGCATTCCATACCCGTGCTATGGAACGTCAGATTGAAATATTAAAGGAGATGGGTGTAAATGCTATCCGTACTTCTCATAATCTTCCAGCTCAAGAAATGCTCGATCTTTGCGACCGTATGGGTATCTTAGTTCTAGATGAGTTTGTAGATACTTGGGTAATGCCCAAAAAGGAGAATGGTTATTCTAAATTGTTTGTCGATTGGAATGAACAAGATTTACGTGCTTTTATCCATCGTGACAGAAATCACCCTTCTATAATAGCATGGAGTATAGGAAATGAAGTAGGAGAACAACACAACGAGCAAGGTATCGTAATTGGTAAATGGCTAAGTACTGTGGTGAGAGAAGAAGATTCTACTCGCCCTACTACAATAGGAAATGATAATCCTCAAGCAGGATTTAATGGTTTCGAGCGAGTAGCAGATGTGTTTGGCTACAATTACAAACCTCATTTCTATGCGAAGTTTAAAGAAGAAAATCCAGAAATTCCATTATATGGTAGTGAAACTGCTTCTTGTATCAGTACACGTGGAGAATATCTTTTCCCGGTAGATAATGACAAGAGTGGGGGTAAAATAGGATTTTATATGAGTTCGTACGACTTATTTGCACCGGGTTGGGCTTGTCCTCCCGATACAGAATTTGAAGGTCAGGATAGAGTAAAAGCTAGTGCAGGAGAATTTGTATGGACGGGTTTTGATTACCTAGGCGAACCTACTCCTTTTACAGCAGATATGACAGTACTTTCCAACTATCATTCTGATGAAGAACGTGCTCAGGCAGAGAAAGATCTTAAGGAAGCAGGAAAACTAACAGTTCCTTCTCGTAGTTCGTATTTTGGAATTGTCGATTTAGCAGGTTTCAAGAAAGATCGTTTCTATATCTATCAAGCACATTGGCGTCCCGAATTGCCTATGGCACATATCTTACCTCATTGGAACTGGGCAGATCGTAAAGGAGAAATCACACCTATTCACGTATATACTTCTGGTGATGAGGCTGAATTATTCTTAAATGGAAAATCTTTAGGTAGAAAGTCCAAAGGGGAGTACGAATATCGCTTACGTTGGGATGATGTGGTTTACGAACCTGGAGAAGTAAAAGTTATTGCCTATAAAAATGGAAAAGAGTGGGCAGAAGATGTCGTTAAAACCATAGGAAATGCTACTCAACTCAAACTAGAAGCAGATCGACAAGTTATGAAGGCAGATGGATCAGATCTTATTTTTATAACTGTTGATATTTGTGATAAAGAAGGGCTAATGCATCCTAAGGCTTCCAACAAGATAGAGTTTGAAGTAAAAGGTGCTGCAGAAATTGTAGCAACAGATAACGGAGATCAAACGAGTCATGCTTCTTTCTTGAATCCTTATATCAATGCCTTTAATGGTAAAGCTCTAGTCATTTTGCGTTCTGTAAAAGGAAAATCGGGCAATATTATTTTAAAAGCAAAGTCCAAAGGCTTACGTGGTAGTCAAATTAAGCTAAAGAGTACAGAACTTTAAAAAACTGTGCTAATCCTAATAGTAGAAGGAGTTCCATAGAGACATGGAACTCCTTTTTTTACCCTTTCGTGTAGAAATTTTCACTAATTTCTGATAATATGTATAAAACGCCTTGAATAACGCATAAAAATTCTTTTCTTTGGAAGATACATTCTATAACCGCTAATAAGATAAATCTTCATTTTATGTTAAACAAATACACCTCACTTTGCTCTGTATATAGATATACATCACATTTTGAACAAGTTGTAGATGCAAAAACGATTCAAAAGGAATTCTATGATACAGTATCGTTAAAGGATAAGGCAGAAGAGGCGTTAATCCGCAAAAATCTAGAAAATATTTACGATATAACCGATGAGGAAAGTGCTATTGCTACTATTGAAGACTATATGAGTAATAGTATCTGGTTACATCCTATGTTTTCTATTTTGGTAGATGTCTGGCGAGATCAGCTTGATGTTTTGGAGCAAGACACGACTCAGATAGATGATCTTATGCTTACCGATGAATACCTCATTGAAAAGGTTAAAAGTTACACTACCGATTTTGATGAAAACGACAAGGAGTTTATTGTCAATAGTGTTAAAGATCAGCTAATGGACTTACTTTCTTGTCCTGAAAGTAAAAAGTTATTCATCCAGTTTTTTAATAAGAATGAAATCCTTATTCAATTGGCTGGTAACTATCCTGTCTGGGGCTTTGAATTGGCACGTTTGGTAGAGGTTATGACAAAGGCTAATGATTTAGGATACCTTACAGATGAACAACTGACTACTTATCTCAATAAAGTAGGGGAGTGTGTAGAGTCTAAATTTAGTTCTTGGGAACAGTTTTTAGCTAGCTGTGCGTTAGGAAAACTTTATACTTCACAAAATAGAGATGTTAAAAGTGTGTTTGTGCATAGTCAAGAAGAATATATTAAGAATGTATATGGCTTAATTACTTCGCCAAATCGCATCCTTCTCGATTCGGGTTTATGGGGAAATAGTAGTTTTGCAAATATAAAACAGGCTTTGGAAGTTCAGTTTCATTTAAAACCTGTAAAAAAAGAATATTTAGCAGAATATGAAGCCAATGCCCAATTAGAAGGTCAGTCTATTGCACTTTTTAATAAATATCTAGGTGATCCTTTGAAAGAAAAAGGAGTAGATAATTATGTTCTAGAAAACTGGCAACTCAATAATGTATATTCTGCAGAGAATGATATAAATGATGGTTCAACCTTCTGGAAGCAAGTGTATGATTTGAAAGAGAAGTTCGACTTGTTTTTTAGTAAAGAGGAAATTCCAATTCTTATCTTGGGGAAACAAGTGATTACGAATAGGGCTCTTTATTTAGTGAAGCGCAAATTCTTGAAGAGAAAACTAGAAACTATCCCTTTGCCAGATGTGCAGTTTGATTTTGAGGTGGAATACACCCAAGCTTATCTTAAAGTTCTTTATAAGGGAATGACTCTTACTCACTTCCAACTCGAAGCTTCAAGAGTAGGGCTAGAGAGGGATGATCTTTTCAAAAAGAATAAAGAAGAGGTGTTTCAACTCTTTGAAAAAGATATACAAAGTTTGAAAGACGTTTTTAATAGTCTTCGTACGATAAAAGAATAAATAATACACTCTAGATATAATGAAAGCCCTCGTTGGAATCTCCAATGAGGGCTTTATTGTTGAAGTACCTTTCCTGAAACTCTTTGCTTATAGCACCAGACTGAATGCAAGAGAATTACGGTTATACTCTATTTTGTAATTTGAGCCGAATAAATAGCCTAATTGGCTTATGTCACTTGGCAAATGAAAGAGTTTAATACAAGTCATTGTTTTAACTGATACATTTTGCCATAGAGTGCAGTACTAAGACTCAGACAGAATAAAGGAATCCTCTTTTTGTGTATAACTCCTATTGTGACTATATATTCAGATTGTGTATAAATATTAAGTTTACTTAGTGGCTTCATACTTTGACTAGGTCAAGATATCATCATGACACCGACATGATGATACGATGACACCGACATGTTCTTATCATATCGGTGTCGGAGTAAATCTATTTTTATGCACTG
>NZ_DYYK01000184.1:0-3195 GCF_020741705.1 Bacteroides coprosuis | reverse complement strand
AATATTCCGTTTGCTGATGAGACCTTTGACTTAGTTGTATTTGATCCGCCGCACTTAGTACGCGCAGGTAAGACTAGCTGGCTGGCAAAGAAATACGGAACCATTGACCTAATGGAGTGGCCGAATGAATTTCATAAAGCTTTTAATGAAATAATGCGAGTGATGAAACCGACAGGAGTGATGATCTTTAAGTGGAATGAAGATCAAATACCGATTAAGGAAGCTTTGAGGGCATTCGGTCAGCAACCCATTTTAGGAGACATGAGAAGTAAAACGAAGTGGAGTGTATTTATCAAGCCAGAAAAAGCAAAAGATATTCCTGCAACGCAAGATAAATCAACCCATAAAGTTATTGAAGACTGGCGTAAAGTTATCAAAGGAAATTAAAAAACGAGGTGCATTAGTGAGAGTTGAATTTATAGTAGATGGTCAGCCGATTGGAAAAGCTAGACCAAGAGTAACTAGAACAGTTACTTTTACACCAAAAAGAACATCTCGGTATGAAGAGTTGGTTAGATATGCAGCAACTAGCAACTTTGAGGGATATTTTAAAAAGGGATGTGCCTTAGATGTAAAGATTATTGCTTATTTTGGAGTACCTAAGAGTTATACAAAGAAGAGACGAGAAAACTGTCTAGCAGGTATAGAATTGCCTACCAAGAAGCCTGATATAGATAATATCGGAAAAATAGTTTTAGACGGTATGAATCCAAAATTGCGTAAAAATAAGCAGTTACACAAAATGGTCGAAGTGATGCGAGGTATATATCAAGACGATCAACAAGTTACATATCTGACCGTAAAAAAGAGGTATGCAGACCGTGCAAGAGTTGAAGTTAGAGTTAAGGAAGATGAAGGAAAATAACTATGAAAGAAGTAAGAATTTATGACCAAGAAAAATATGACTGGGCATTAGATAGTGCATTAAAGGCCTTGAGTAGAGAAGATAAAAAAGCTTTTATGAACAGGATCTGGGATATGAGTGTAGTAAGCAATATCTCTCAAACGGATATTTTATATATGTTTGCTTAAAGCGCGTATTCAACTAGTTTGATATCAAGTTTTATTTATGGAGGTCATAAGTAATGAGCAACGATTTTCGACGTTATCACTTAGCACATGATGAAGCGTATAAAGACTTAAATTTGATCCATAAGTACGACACTGCATCCCTTACGGTGCAAGACTTATGGAAGCTAAAACAGGCAGCATACCGTGAAGGATATTTGCGTGCCATGGGCGTAAGACAATACAGAGATACGGGATTGGAATGATAAAACTAGAACTAGGAGCTGATACAGTGAGTTTATTTCCGGAATTAGATGAGAAAGAGACCTTAAAAGAAGTAGCGAAATTCTTTACTAAAGATTTAGAACGATTGCTATTAATGAGTGGCCATGAATTAGTAGATCTTAAGTCTCCAACATTAAGTTCGGCTCCTGGTCATAGCAATGGTAGTAACAACAGTGAAAAGGCAATAATTAGAGGCTTAAATGCTGAAGCAATGGTTAGAGCAACTAATGATACAATCCATCATTGTTCGCATAATTCTCAAATTATTTTGATAGGATTGTTTATTCGGAAATGGCCATGGAATGAAGTTAAGCCATTGGTTTACAGTGAGAATAACAAGTTTAGCTATTTACGCAGAAAAGCAATGTTTGAGTTTGCTGATGGCTTTGATTATTGGCAAAGAGTAAACAATTGCCAACCTATTATTGACCTACACAAGTATAAATAAGGGTAATTTTGCGGGAATATGGTGGTAATTCGTTGATACTTATCTATGCTTAAATATATATTGTCGAAAAAAGTAAAAGGTTTTCGATAAATCCATTAGTACGGTTGGCAACACGAGCAATATTCCTCCGTATTTTTTACAGTTTTAGATCTGGAAAGATCTCTCAGCATGTTAGCTATTTTTAACTCGGCCCTTACTGTTAAATAGTCTCATGGTTAACATGCAGCAACATTTAGGTTCGATTCCTACTTGTTGCTTACCTAGGGTTTTGATGCTACTTCCCTAGGACTAGATGTGCGATGCCCCCACGGTTCGGGAGATCGTATCATAATTAAGAGCTGGTTGGTCGTGCATCGGACTGTACGACTGCCGTGGGTACGACGACACAATTTGGAATTAGAAAGAAGGTATCTTCTTTCACAATATATTAGGTTCGAATCCTGACGTACTCATTGTCCGGCGGAAAACGGACGTAAAAATTAAATCTTTACCTTGTCATACAATTGGTAAAGTACTTTAAATGATAAATTCACGGAATAAGTCATTTAATTTTACAGTTATCAGGTTGATTGTTTTAGCGGTAGGCAGGTGAACTGAACACGTGACTAATGTAACCCCTACCTTAAACTGTAAAGCACACACCGCAACAATCGTAAAAGCGTAGCATAAGAGACGCGGCTTTCCTTATTTTGGCTCGTTGGTCAAGTGGTCAAGACACTGGTTTTTCATACCAGTAACACAAGTTCGATTCTTGTACGGGCTATTGCTATTTAAAGTAGCAAAATCCTAAATACTATTTATTAAGAAGGCTGTATGTCTTCTTTTTTTATTGATAAAATTACTTTGAAATAGTATTTAGGAGGATATGAATGGCAACAAAAAAATTATATTTTCATAGATTACAGATGTATTATTTGAATGGCATTAGCGATGGAAATGATCCTATTTTTTTAGATATATCTGAAGAAAAAGAAATACTCTGTAATATTTTGAATGGTATAGAAACAACTCCGAAGTTTATGGAATTTAAATATAAAGAAAGACGTGTAGCCATTGAATTTATATTGGGAATAGATGATTTTTTAAAAAATAAATCAGGAATAATTTGTGGAAAACTGTCTCATCCTCGTGATAAACATGCATATCAATTACGCACAAAGGGAAGAGCTGATGAAGAAGAAATTGCAACAAAAAAAGATCAGCTCTTTGAGGCTAGATCCTATTTCTTGATTGACACAGATTCAATGATAATAGCTTATTTATATGAGCAATCTGCTCCTCACATAAAGGCTTTAGGTGATTGGGTCTATTTTGCCACAAAAAATAATGCAAATATGTCTACTGTATGGGGACAAGTTACTGGAATAGCTACCAAAAATATGATAGAAAATCTTAAAAAAGCTGCTTATATTGGAAATATTGAATATTATATGGAAATTCCTACTAGCTTAGCT
>NZ_DYYK01000183.1:0-3267 GCF_020741705.1 Bacteroides coprosuis | reverse complement strand
ACTTACTTTTCCCGATGGATACAAAATAACCACCTCCACTCCTTCTACTCCATAAAAGCCATTGGCTACAGCTCCACCTGTATCGCCCGATGTAGCTACAAGAATCGTAATTTTATCTTTCCGTCCTTGGGTAAAATAGCGTAAACAACGAGACATAAATCGGGCACCTACATCTTTAAATGCCATTGTAGGACCATGGTATAACTCTAAAGCAAAGATACTTTCCTGAACCTCAACAATAGGAAAATCAAAATTCAATGTTTCAGAAATAATATTACGCAATACCGATTCGGGAATCTCGTCTCCGATAAAGGGATGAATAGCTTGATATGCTATCTCTTCTTTTGTATATTTTTCTATGTTTTCAAAAAAGGAACGATCAAGCTGAGGTAAGCTTTCAGGGAAATACAATCCCTTATCTGGTGCAATACCTGTAATTGCAGCTTCTTTGAAACTAACTTTTAAATTGGGATTATTTAAACTGTAATATTTCATGATATTATTTTTATTCCTTGTGAATTAATAGGTGAAACATGAATTTCCGATTCATAATCTGCACCCCGAACAACTTCTTTCATTGCCTTAGCCACCACTTCGGCAACCTTTCTTCCTTCACACAATGCAAAAACAGATGGTCCAGCTCCTGATATTCCACTTCCCAAAGCGCCATGCTCTATTGCAGCCAACTGGAGTTCATCAAAGTTGGGAATTAGAAGAGATCGTATCGGTTCAACAAACTCATCATGAAGTGATCTACCAATCAAATCATAATCACTATTATACAAACCACAAATTAAACCTCCTAAGTTTCCACATTGCACAATTGCTTTCTTTAAACTAATATTTTGTTTGACTACAGAGCGAGCATCTTTCGTCTTCAGTTCTATTTGAGGATGAATAACTGTAGCATATAACTCACTAGGAGTTGGAATAGAGATTATATCGAGCGGATCGTAACTGCGTATAAAAGCAAAGCCCCCCAATAAAGCAGGAGCAACATTGTCAGCATGAGAAGCCCCACTAGCCAAAGCCTCTCCTTGCATAGCATAATAAATCAGTTCTTTATTGGACAACGGATAATTACATAAGGCATTAACACCAAACACGGCTCCTGCAGCACTTGCAGCACTACTTCCTATACCACTCCCTGCCTTAATATTTTTATAAATAGTAATATCTACACCAAAATCGGGATCCAACTCTTCATAAAGAGATAAAGCTGCTACCCCTGCCACATTTTGCTCTACCTCTAAAGGTAAATCTGCCCCTATAATTTCTTGAATACGTATTCCCTTCTCTGCACTTTTTTCAAAAAGCATTTCATCACCTACGCTTTCCAAGCATAGACCTAAAACATCGAATCCACAAGAAACATTGGCTATAGTAGCTGGACAAAATAGTTTAATCTGATTCATCTTCTTATATGTTTTTATTCCCTATTCGTATTACATCTGCAAAAATACCAGAAGCAGTGACCGAAGCTCCAGCGCCAGCACCTTTCACAACAAGAGGTTGTTCGCAATATCGGTCTGTGTAAAATAGGATAATATTATCTTTTCCCTCTAAATGATAAAAATCATGATCGGAAGGAATGATTTGTAAGCCCACTCTCGCAACTCCTTGTTCAAAAGAGGCTACAAATTTGAGCTTACCTCCTACTTTTGAGGCTGCATAATACAGAGCATCAAAGTGAGAACGGTTTTCTTTTAAGAGCTGATATAATTCCGTTGTACTCTTGGCTTTTAAACAAGACTCTGGTAAAAATCCGCCATTTTCAACCTCATGAAACTCTATTTTATATCCACTTTCTCTAACTAAAATCATTAACTTTCTCTGCACATCAATACCACTCAAATCAATTAAGGGATTGGGCTCTGTATATCCCGCAGCTTGTGCCATTTCTACCGCTTCATCAAAAGAAGTTGTATCATCAAAGTGATTAAAGATAAAGTTCAAACTACCACTTAACACTGCTTCTATTTTATGAATTCGATCTCCCGAAGCTATTAAGTTCTTTAAGGTATCAATAACAGGTAACCCAGCTCCTACACTCGTTTCAAACAAAAAAGGTGCATGATATTTTCGAGATAGATCTTTCAATCTCTTATAAAAATCATAATCGGAAGCACAAGCTATCTTATTACAAGTTACCACACCTATACTATTATATAAGTAAGAAGCATAAGACCTTGCAACTTCTTCACTAGCTGTCATATCTACAAAAACGCTGTTCCTCAGATTGAGTTGTCTAATTCTTTCTATAAATCCATCTAAACTGCATTTTTCTCCTGCATTGAGCGATTCTTTCCATTGGTTATGAACGATTCCCTCTTCATTAAAAAACATAGTACGAGAATTGGCCAAACCAATAACACGAACATTCAATTTTAGATATTTAAATAGATATTCTCTTTGCTTGTCAATCTGCTCTAGAAAACGACTTCCTACATTACCCACACCCATAATAAAAAGATTTAACTGAACTACATCTTCTTCAAAAAATGCCTCGTGTAAGGTATTCAAAGCCTTGCGTACATTCTTCTGTGCAATAATAGTAGAGATGTTCCTTTCAGATGCACCTTGAGCTATTGCCCTTATATTGATATTATTTCTACCCAATGCACTAAACATCTTGCCACTAATACCTTGGTGGTTTTTCATATTCTCACCGACAACAGCTATAATAGATAAATCCTTCTCAATTAGAGCAGGCTTAATTTTTTGTTCAGTTATCTCTAAGTGAAACTCTTCATTGATCTTCTTCTCTGCCCGTTCTGCTTCTACTTCTTCAATGGCAAAACAAATAGAATACTCCGAAGAGGCTTGAGTGATAAAGATTATATTTATTTCTGCTTTTGAAAACACCTCAAATAAACGTTCAGAAAAACCAGTAACACCTACCATACCTGGACCTTCAAGAGTAATTAAAGCCACATGATCTATGTTACTAATACCCCGCACAGCATTTCCGTTAATCCGAGGAATAGTATGATGAATAATAGTTCCAGCAGCCTCAGGCTCAAAAGTATTCTTTACATATAAGGGTATATTCTTCGCCAGAATAGGTTGTAAGGTGGGAGAATATAATACTTTAGCCCCAAAATGCGAAAGCTCCATTGCTTCTTGAAAGCTCAAGCTTTTTATAGTCCTAGCTTGTTTTACCAACTTCGGATCGGCAGTATAAATTCCACTCACGTCGGTCCATATTTCAAGAGATTCCATATCTAAAGCGGCAGCAATAATAGCCGCAGTATAATCAGAGCCTCC
>NZ_DYYK01000182.1:0-18886 GCF_020741705.1 Bacteroides coprosuis | reverse complement strand
GGTAGTCGCCGTTTTACAGAAAGCCTCTGAAGAGTAATCTTTAGAGGCTTTTTTTGTTGATACCATTTAGAGGGGTAACTATGGATGTTCGCTTGTATTCTTAGAGATTTCATAAAAATAGATATCTTTGTGTTATGATGAATAAGAACTTATCTATAGGTTATATTGATATTAGTATCTATCTATCTTCAAATCGATAAATTCTATTAACTTTTGTGCAGAGAATGAATTTTTTCATTTTGAACTTATTGATAATAGTTTAGACCTGTTTTTCTCTTAACTACACGCTTTCTAGCTTCCTACTGCCACATATCATTTAGTCTTCTTTCTTGGTTTATCTGCTTTATATTCTTAAGTTAGTGCGAAGCAGTGATTTTATTATACTATTAGTCCTAGTTGCATAAGTTTTATTGTAATAAAGCTTTGTGGAATGTTTATATTTATTAAATTTGAGGAACCGATTGAAAAAATATATATAAATATTATATAGTCTCTAACATATGGAAAACAAAATTCAAGAGTTAACGGATAAAATCTATCGTGAAGGTGTTGAAAAGGCGAATACACAAGCTGATAGTTTACTCCAAGAAGCTCAGAAAAAGGCCAAAAAAATAATTGATGAAGCGTCGGAAAAGGCTGACTCAATTATGAAAGACTCTGAGCGCAAGTCTGAGGAGTTGATTGAGAATACAAAATCTGAACTTAAATTGTTCGCAGATCAATCTGTAAATGCTTTAAAGTCTGAAGTTACAAATCTATTATTGGATGAAGTTGTATCTGATGCTGTGAAGACTACTACTGTGAATAAAGATTTTCTCAATGAATTTATGCTAAAGTTGGCTGAGAAATGGTCAACACAAGAAGATATCATTATTTCTACTGCCGATGAAAAGGCATTGACAGATTATTTTAGTGTTCATGCTAAACAACTTTTAGATAAGGGTGTGTCAATTAAACAAGTTAATGGATTGAAGACTCACTTCTCTATATCTCCTAAAGATGCTTCTTATAAAATAGATTTTGGTGATGATGAATTTATTAGTTACTTCAAATCATTTTTACGTCCCAAATTAATAGCAATGCTTTTTGGTGACAAATAATAATTCATTGAATTAAATGAGTAACTATGAGTAAATACTATTATCTAATTGCTGGATTACCTGAACTTTCTCTCGAAGACAATAAGCTAAATTATACAATGGCTAGTTTTCGAGAAGAATTATATCCTGAGTTATCAAAGAATGACAGAGAGATTGTTGATCTTTTATATTTAAAGTTTGACAACAAAAATCTCTTAATACTTTTAAAGGATAAAAGTGCAGAATTACTTCAGTTAGGGTTATACACTAAAAATGAGCTTTTATCTCTTATCGATACAGTAAAGTTTGGTGAAGAGAAAGCTAAAGGTTACGTTCCTTATTTAATTACCTTCCTAGATAATTATTTCGCAGAGAAATACGAAGACCAAGTACTACTTGAAGATGTTTTGACAGGTATGTATTATGAATATGCAACGCAAAGTTCAAATGAATTTGTGAAAAGTTGGTTTGAATACAATCAAATTATAAACAACTTATTAATTGCTCTAGCTGGTCGTAAGCATCAAATCAAATACCAAGATCATATATTAGGCTCTGATAGCATATCTAAACAGATAAGAAACTCTAGTGCACGTGATTTTGGATTATCTACTGTTCTTGATTATCTCAATTCATTGATACGATTAAGTGATGAGGAAGATTTAGTACAGCGTGAAAAACGTATTGATCAAATGAGGTGGAAATGGATGGAAGAGAATACTTTCTTCAATTATTTTACTATTGAAAGAATATTTGTATTTCTTCTTCAAGTTGAGATGATTGAGAGATGGTTATCTCTAGATAAAGATGAGGGTAATAAATATTTTAGAGAAATAATAAGCTCATTACAAAATGAAGTTCAAATTCCTGCAGAATTTAGACAAAATAAATAATAAAATATATGGCGACAAAAGGAACTGTTAATGGGATTATAGCCAATATGGTAACCATCGTTGTTGATGGCCCTGTTGCTCAAAATGAGATTTGCTATATTACCACTGGTAACGATAGATTAATGGCCGAAGTAATTAAAGTGGAAGGTTCCAATGCTTATGTTCAGGTCTTTGAGAGTACTCGAGGTCTGAAAATTGGTGCTCCTGCTGAATTTACAGGTCATATGCTAGAGGTTACTTTGGGACCTGGCATGCTTTCAAAGAATTATGATGGATTACAAAATGATCTTGATAAGATGGATGGAATATTCCTTAAGAGAGGTCAGTATACCTATCCTTTAGATAAAGAGAGTTTATGGGAATTTAAACCTTTAGCTAAAGTAGGTGATACAGTAATTGCTGCATCATGGTTAGGTGAAGTATTAGAAAACTTCCAAAGATTAAAGATTATGGCTCCCTTCAGGTTAGAAGGTGAATATAAAGTAAAATCAATTGTTTCGGAAGGTCAATATAAAATTGATAAGATAATAGCAGTATTAACTAATGAAGCAGGTGATGAGGTTAATGTAAGTATGATACAACGTTGGCCAGTAAAGATCCCTATGCTAAATTACGATGAAAAACCAAGACCATTTAAGATTCTAGAAACAGGAGTTCGTGTTATCGATACACTAAATCCTATAGTGGAAGGTGGTACAGGATTTATTCCTGGTCCATTTGGTACCGGTAAAACAGTGCTTCAACATGCTATCTCCAAACAAGCTGAAGCTGATATTGTAATTATTGCAGCTTGTGGTGAGCGTGCAAATGAAGTAGTTGAAATCTTTACTGAGTTTCCAGAGTTGATTGATCCTCATACAGGACGTCAATTGATGGAGCGTACCATTATTATTGCGAATACTTCAAATATGCCAGTAGCTGCTCGTGAAGCATCTGTATATACTGCTATGACAATTGCTGAATACTATAGAGCAATGGGTTTGAAAGTGTTATTAATGGCAGACTCTACTTCTCGCTGGGCTCAGGCATTACGTGAAATGTCTAACCGTATGGAAGAACTGCCTGGACCTGATGCATTCCCTATGGATATTTCTGCAATTATATCAAACTTTTATGGGCGTGCAGGTTATGTAACTCTTAAAAATGGAAAGACAGGTTCCATAACCTTTATAGGTACTGTATCTCCAGCAGGGGGTAACTTAAAAGAACCCGTTACAGAGAATACGAAAAAAGTAGCACGTTGCTTTTATGCTTTAGAGCAAGAAAGAGCAGATAGAAAACGTTATCCAGCAGTAAATCCCATTGATTCTTATTCTAAATATATAGAGTATCCAGAATTCCGAAAATATATTTCGAAAAAAATCAATGATAAATGGATCGGTAAGGTTGATGAAATAAAGAATCGTTTGCAGCGAGGAAAAGAAATTTCAGAGCAAATTAATATCCTTGGTGATGATGGAGTGCCTGCTGAATATCATGTAGTTTTCTGGAAATCTGAACTTATAGACTTCGTGATTCTTCAGCAAGATGCTTTTGATGAGGTTGATGCTGTGACTTCGCTAGAACGTCAAGAGTCTATTTTGGATATGATTATAGATATATGTCATACAGAATTCAACTTTGATACATTCTCTGAAGTGATGGATTATTTTAAACGTATGATTAATATATGTAAGCAAATGAATTATGCTAAGTTTAAATCAGATGATTACTATAAATTCCAAAAAGAGTTAGAAGAATTAATTGCTGAACGTAAAGTAGCAGAACATAAGTAAACTAAGATATAAAGATGGCAACAAAAGCTTTTCAAAAAATATATACTAAAATTACTCAAATAACCAAGGCTACTTGTTCGTTGAAGGCTACAGGAGTAGGCTTTGACGAATTAGCTACAGTTAATGGTAAGCTGGCTCAGGTTGTTAAAATCATGGGTGATGAAGTGACCTTACAGATATTTGAGGGAACAGAAGGTATACCTAGTAATGCTGAAGTAGTTTTTATGGGTAAAGCTCCAACAATCAAAGTGAGTGATCAATTGGCTGGACGCTTCTTCAATGCCTTTGGGGATCCTATTGATGGTGGTCCAGAGATTGAAGGTACTGAAGTTGAAATAGGTGGACCTTCAGTGAATCCTGTTCGTCGTAAGCAGCCTTCTGAATTAATTGCAACAGGTATTGCTGGTATTGACTTAAATAACACATTAGTTTCTGGTCAAAAGATTCCTTTCTTTGCTGACCCCGATCAACCTTTCAACGAGGTTATGGCTAATGTAGCTCTAAGAGCTGAAACAGATAAAATTATTTTGGGAGGTATGGGGATGACTAATGATGACTACCTATACTTTAAGCATGTATTCTCAAACGCTGGTGCTTTAGATCGTATTGTGTGTTTTATGAATACAACTGAAGATCCAGCTGTAGAACGCTTGCTGATTCCAGATATGGCTTTAACATCTGCTGAGTATTTTGCAGTTAAAAAAGATGAGAGAGTACTGGTATTGCTAACAGATATGACTTCCTATGCAGATGCTTTGGCTATTGTGTCAAACCGTATGGACCAGATTCCTTCTAAAGATTCAATGCCTGGATCTCTATATTCTGATTTAGCTAAAATTTATGAGAAGGCAGTACAATTCCCTTCTGGTGGGTCTATTACTATTATTGCTGTAACTACTCTTTCTGGTGGTGATATTACACATGCTGTGCCAGATAATACTGGTTATATTACTGAAGGACAGTTGTTTCTGCGTAGAGATAGTGATGTGGGTAAAGTTATTGTTGACCCATTCCGCTCTCTTTCTCGTCTGAAACAGTTAGTGATTGGTAAGAAGACAAGAAAAGATCATCCACAAGTGATGAATGCAGCTGTTAGACTATATGCAGATGCTTCTAATGCAAAAACAAAACGTGAAAATGGTTTTGATTTAACAAACTATGATGAGCGTACTATTTCTTTTGCAGATGAGTATTCTGAAAATCTTCTAGCTATTGATGTTAACTTAAATACAACTGAGATGCTAGATGAAGCTTGGACCTTATTTGGTAAATATTTCCGTCCTGAAGAAGTGAATATTCGTCACGACTTAGTGGAAGAGTTCTGGAAAGAGAGCAAGGAATAATTTACTTTAAATTTAATACGAGATGGCTATAAAATTTCAATACAATAAAACCTCATATCAGCAATTGGAGAAACAACTCCGAATGCGTCAACGTACACTCCCTATTATAAAAAGTAAGGAGAGTGCATTACGTATGGAGGTGAAGCGTTGTAAAGAAGAAGCTAAGAAACTCGCGGTTGAGTTAGAACAGCAGATTCAGAATTATGAGGCCATGTTCGCACTTTGGAAAGAATTTGATGGTTCATTGATAAGTGTAAAGGATGTTCATTTAGGAGTTAAAAAGATAGCAGGAGTTCGAATTCCTTTGCTTGAGCATGTTGACTTTGAAATACGTCCTTATAGCTTTTTTAATGCACCCAAATGGTACTTTGATGGAATTCAATTATTAAAAGAACTTGCACAAGCAGCTATTGAGCAAGAGTTTGTGTTGGCTAAGTTGAATTTATTAGAGCATGCACGTAAGAAGACAACTCAAAAAGTAAACCTCTTTGAGAAGGTGCAGATTCCAGGGTATGAGGATGCTTTATTAAAAATAAAACGCTTTATGGAGGATGAGGAAAATCTTTCAAAATCTTCACAGAAGATTCTGAAATCAATTCAAGAAAAACGAAGAAAGGAGGATGCTGAAGTATGATTACCAAAATGAAAAAGCTAACATTCTTAGTTTATTATAAGGAATATGAAGCATTTCTACAATCCCTTCGTGATGCTGGAGTTGTTCATATTGAAGAGTTAGAAAGAGGAAAAGTTGATGATCCAGAATTACATGAAAAGCTTTCTTTATCAAGACGTATTACTGATGCTATTAAGAGATTAAGTCGTTTAGGCGTTGAGCCAGCTAAGAAACAAACAGACTTGCATGGAGCAGAAGTTTTACAGAAGTTAGAAAATCTAGAAAAAAAGTTGTTAGACCTAAGACAAGAAGCCGTTAATCAAGATAAATTGATGGAAACGCTTTCTCCATGGGGCAACTTTGAACCTGAAGATATACAAAAACTAAAAAGTGCAAACTTAGAAATAAACTTTTTTATCTGTATAGAAAGTAACTTTAATGAAGAATGGATTGAAAAGTATAATGCAGTTGTGATAAGTAAAGTGGGTTCTAAAGTTCACTTTATTACATTAACTCCTCCAGGGGAGCAATTGTATTTGAATGCAGAAATAGTAAAACTACCTCCTTATTCATTGAGTACTGTAAATGAGGCTTATTGTAAAGCCCGAGATACAGCAATGGCTATAGAAGAAGAAATTGCTGAAATAGCTAAAACGGGCATAGTAAGCTTAAATAAATATTTAAAAGAGATACAAAGTAGCATTGAATTTTCAAAAGTTGTTTTAAATACTCAATCTTCGGTTGAAGATAAACTAATGGTTTTGCAGGGATGGATCCCTAAAGCCGAAGCTGAAAGTTTGACAAAAGAACTTGACAAAACGAATGCATATTATGATATATCCGATCCAAAACCTGGAGATAATGTTCCTATTCGTTTAGCGAATAAAGGGCTATTTGCATGGTTTGAACCTATCGTTAAACTCTATATGCTACCTAAGTATAATGAGTTGGATTTAACACCTTATTTTGCTCCTTTCTTTATGATATTTTTTGGTCTTTGTCTTGGTGATTCTGGGTATGGACTATTCTTGCTGTTAGGAGCTACACTTTATAAGATGTTTGCTAAAAACATAAGTTCGACAATGAAGCCTATCATGTCTTTGATTCAAGTCTTGGGAGCATCAACGTTCTTTTGTGGATTATTGACAGGTGGTTTCTTTGGTGTGAGCTTATACGATTTAGACTATCCATTTGTGCAGAAGCTAAAATCAATAGTGTTTTTAGATAACAACCAAATGTTTGCTTTAGCATTAATATTAGGGGTAATACAAATATTATTTGGAATGATCCTTAAGGCTGTTAATGAAGCTATCCAATTTGGCTTTAAATATGCTATGGGTACAATAGGTTGGGTGGTATTCTTAAGCTATACTTTCTTATTAGCAGGATTCCCTGCTTTAGGAGAAATAGGAAGCTTACCACACCTAATTGTGTCAGGTATCTGTGGAGTATTCATATTTCTATTCAATAGTCCTGATAAGAATATTTTTGTAAATATCGGATTAGGATTCTGGGATACATACAATATGGCTACTGGTCTTTTAGGAGATATTTTATCTTATGTCCGATTATTTGCATTGGGTTTATCTGGAGGAATATTAGCTAGTGTATTTAATAGCTTAGCTGAAGGAATGAGCCCCGACAATATAATATTTGGACCAATAGTAATGGTGCTAATCTTTGTGGTTGGTCATGCTATCAATATATTTATGAATGTACTTGGAGCGATGGTTCACCCTATGCGTTTGACGTTTGTTGAATTCTTCAAAAACTCAGGCTATGAAGGTGGTGGACAAGAGTACAGACCTTTTAAAAATATTAAATAATTAACGTGTAATACAAACAATAAAAAAATAGAATCAATTATGGAATTTAATTTGTTAATTGCTTATTTGGGCATAACTTTAATGCTCTCTTTATCAGGAATCGGGAGTGCTTATGGTGTAACCATTGCAGGTAATGCTGCTATTGGTGCATTAAAAAAAGACGACAGTGCTTTTGGTAACTTTCTTGTATTGACAGCTCTTCCTGGTACACAAGGGCTGTATGGTTTTGCTGGTTACTTTATGTTTGAAAAGATTTTCAATGTATTGTCTCCTGATATTACGACATTTCAAGCGGCAGCTGTTTTGGGTGCAGGTTTAACCATGGGTTTAGTCGGATTATTATCAGCTATTCGTCAAGGTCAAATTTGTGCTAATGGTATTGCAGCAATAGGTCAAGGTCACAAAGTGTTTGGTAATACTCTTATTTTAGCTGTATTCCCAGAGCTTTATGCTATTGTAGCTCTTGCTGCTGTATTCTTAATTGGTGGTGCTGTTGCATAATAAAATCATTAATTCATATAGAAAAAGGTTGACAGAAATTCTGTCAACCTTTTTTTTATATAATATCACTTTATTGTAATCTAAATGCAATGATGATTTGTTATATTACTAGCGGTATTTATCTATTTTAAAGAT
The DNA here is from genome assembly GCF_020741705.1 of Bacteroides coprosuis. Taxonomy (NCBI): domain Bacteria; kingdom Pseudomonadati; phylum Bacteroidota; class Bacteroidia; order Bacteroidales; family Bacteroidaceae; genus Bacteroides; species Bacteroides coprosuis. The sequence continues at coordinate 10,721 of NZ_DYYK01000182.1, read as the reverse complement.
ATATAGCGTATTTAATGCTTAATTATCGGATTAAATTTTATTTTTGTTTAGGATAATCTACAAAACAACCAACCAATTATGAAAAAAAACAACAAGAAGCCTGAAATACTATTTGAAGTTAGTTGGGAAGTCTGTAACAAGGTTGGTGGAATTTATACAGTTCTATCTACTAAGGCTAAAACTCTCTACAAGGTATTAAAGGATAATTTAATTTTTATTGGTCCCGATTTATGGAAAAACAAGACTAATAAACTTTTCAAAGAAGATAAACACTTATTTAAAGAGTGGACTGATAGCTTACAAAAAGATAAGTTGCTTTCTGTTCGAGTAGGTAGGTGGAATATTCCTAGTAACCCAATAGTCATCCTTGTTGATTTCACTCCTTTTTATGAATTTAAGAATGATATTTATGCTTTTATGTGGGAACATTTTGGCGTAGATTCAATTCGTGAATATGGAGATTACAATGAATCATCCATGTTTTCTTATGCTGCAGGTAAAGTAGCCAAATCTTTTTATGAATTTAATAAGCTAGATGGTAAAGATGTAGTATATCAAGCTCATGAATGGATGACAGGTATGGGTGCTTTATATTTAAAAGTAGCAAAGCCCGAGATAGCGACTATTTTTACAACTCATGCTACTTCGGTAGGTCGCTCAATAGCTAGTAATTACAAACCTCTTTATGATTACTTACCCGGATACTTTGGAGATCAAATGGCCAATGAACTTAACGTACAGGCTAAGCACTCTGTAGAAAAAGCAATAGCTCACAATGCCGATTGCTTTACAACAGTGAGCCAGATTACAGCTTTAGAGGCTGAACAACTACTTGATAAAAAAGTAGATGTAGTATTGCCCAATGGATTTGAAAATGATTTTGTACCCAAAGGAGGACAATTTACATCTGCAAGAAATACTGCTCGTAAAAAGTTAATTGAAATAGCTCAAAAGATTTTAGGAATTGCTTTCAATGACGATACCCTTATCGTAGGTACGAGCGGACGCTATGAGTTGAAGAATAAAGGATTAGATGTATTTATCGACGCGATGAATGATTTGTCTAAGACTAATTCATGCTTAGATAAAGATATTCTAGCTTTTATCTTTGTTCCTGGATGGGTAGGAGAAGCACGTCAAGATTTGCTCTATCGACTGAAACAGAATGGCGATAAGCAAGAAACCACTTCGTTAGAATTCCCTTATATAACACACTGGTTGCACCAAATGGAGAGTGATCAGATTGTTTCGATGATGCGTGATAGAGGAATGAAAAATGCGAAAGAAAATAAAGTTAAACTCATATTTGTACCCTGCTACTTAGACGGTAAAGATGGTGTGTTTAATATGGAATACTATGATTTGCTTATTGGTCAAGATCTTACTATTTATCCATCTTACTATGAACCATGGGGATATACTCCCTTAGAAAGTATAGCTTTCAAGATACCTACTGTTACCACTAATCTGTCAGGATTTGGACGTTGGGTAGAGGGTATGGACTATTTCAATAGAGGAATTACTGATGGAGTAGAAGTTTTAAAAAGAACAGATCAAAACTACTCAGAAATGGTAGAAAATGTAGCTAAGGTTGTATGTGACTATAGCACATTAAATAAGAAAGAAATCAATAGAATACGAAACAGAGCTTGCCAATTATCTGAAAAAGCTTTGTGGAGTAATTTCATCACATCTTATTATGATGCCTATGCTGTAGCACTTCGTAATAAGGATATAAGAGTAAAAGAACAATCTAAATCATAAAAAATATGATACAATCAAATCAAGCTAATAGCCCGAATTGGAAGTTGGTGAATGTCAAGTCTGACATTCCTCAGGAGTTATCAAAACTATCTGAATTAGCTCGTAATATTTGGTGGTCGTGGAATAATGAAGCTGTGGATCTTTTTGAATCATTAGATCCAGAGCTTTGGTTAGAAGTAGAACAAAACCCAGTATTACTTTTAGAGCGTATGAGTTATGACTCTTTGAAGGCTTTGGCTAATGATCCAAAAGTAATAAGTGAAGTAAATGAGATATACAATAAGTTTAGAGAATATATAGATGTAGAGCATGATAAAACCAGACCTTCAGTTGCTTATTTTAGTATGGAGTATGGACTTAATAGTGTATTAAAGATATATTCAGGTGGCTTAGGAGTCTTGGCTGGAGACTATTTAAAAGAAGCATCAGATAGTAATGTGGATATGTGTGCCATAGGATTTTTATATCGTTATGGATACTTTACTCAAACATTGACTATGGATGGTCAACAAGTAGCTAATTATGAGGCTCAAAATTTTGGAACACTTCCTCTCGAAAGAGTCCTTAATGATGTAGGTGAACCAGTTATTATTGAGGTTCCTTACTTAGATTATACTGTATATGCTTATTTGTGGAGAGTAAATGTAGGTAGAATACCATTATATCTACTTGACACAGATAATGAAATGAATAGTCAATACGATCGTCCTATAACTCATCAACTTTATGGAGGTGATTGGGAAAATCGTTTGAAGCAAGAAATTTTACTAGGTATTGGAGGTATATTGACTCTTCAGGCACTAGGAATTGAAAAAGATATCTACCATTGTAATGAGGGGCATGCAGCTCTAATCAATGTTAAACGTATTAGTGATTATGTTGCAAAAGGATTTAGTTTTGATGAAGCTTTAGAACTAGTTAAAGCCTCATCCTTATACACCGTGCATACTCCTGTTCCTGCAGGGCATGATTACTTCGATGAAGGGTTGTTTGGTAAATATATGAGTGGATATCCTGAAAAAATGGGTATATCATGGGATGATCTAATGAACTTAGGTCGTACCAATCCTGGAGATAAAAATGAAAGATTCTGCATGTCTACCTTTGCTTGCAAAACTTGTCAAGAAATTAATGGCGTTAGTAAGCTTCATGGAGCTGTATCTCAACATATGTTTGCCGGCTTATGGAAAGGTTATTTCCCCGAAGAAAATCATGTAGGATATGTTACTAATGGAGTCCACTTTCCTACTTGGTGCTCGTCTAAATGGAAAGAGTTTTATAATAAATACTTTGATCCTTCATTTATGAAAGATCAGTCCAACGAAAAGATTTGGGAGGCTATTTATAATGTATCCGATGAAGAAATTTGGGAAACTCGTCAATTTAGTAAGCAAAAATTGACAGATTATATAAAGGAAAGATTTAGTGAAGCTTGGCTAAATAATCAAGGAGATCCTTCACGTATAGTTTCTTTAGTAGAAAAAATAAATCCTGATGCACTTTTAATTGGTTTTGGCCGTAGGTTTGCTACTTATAAGAGAGCTCACTTGTTATTTATGGATTTAGATAGACTTTCTAAGATTGTAAATGATGAGGAGCATCCAGTACAGTTCCTATTTACTGGTAAAGCTCACCCAAATGATGGAGCTGGACAAGGATTAATTAAGCGAATTTTTGAAATAGCAAATCGTCCGGAATTCTTGGGTAAAATTATTTTCTTAGAAAACTATGATATGTTGTTGGCGCGCCGTTTAGTGTCTGGTGTTGATATCTGGTTAAATACCCCCACACGTCCGCTAGAGGCTTCGGGAACTTCGGGAGAAAAAGCTCTAATGAATGGTGTGCTCAATTTTTCTGTTCTTGATGGTTGGTGGTACGAAGGTTATCGTGAGAAAGCTGGTTGGGCACTTACTGATAAGAGAACGTATGAAAATCAAGATCATCAAGATCAATTAGATGCTGCAACTATCTATTCTACTCTTGAAAATGAAATTATACCTCTTTATTATGCTGATAATGAAAAAGGTTATTCACCAGAGTGGATTCAATACATCCGTAATTCTATCGCTCAAATAGCGCCTCATTATACAATGAAGAGAATGCTTGATGATTATTATGCTAAGTTTTATCATAGGTTAGCAGATCGTTTTAAGATGTTGTCTGAAGATAATTATGCTAAGACTAAAGAACTTGTAGCGTGGAAACAGCAGGTTATTAATAAATGGGATAGCATAGAAGTAGTATCTGTAGACAAGAGTGAAGACTTGATGAAGGATAATATGGAAAGTGGACGTCAATATGAAATTCGCTTTGTCGTTGATGAAAAAGGTCTTGACAATGCTATTGGTATTGATTGTGTTGTCGTTTCTACTGACGTAAATGGAGTTGATGAAATTTATACGATAAAACCATTTGAAGTAATTCAAAATGTGGGTGATCTCTATACATTCCAAGCTAATGTTAGTATCTCTAATGCTGGCAGCTTTAAGGTGGGGTACAGAATGTATCCAAAGCATCCTTACTTACCTCATAAACAAGATTTTTGTTATGTGAGATGGTTCTCATCTGTAATGAATTGATTTCTATAAATATAAGTAAGAGAGTTTATCATATGATAGACTCTCTTTTTTTATGCATTATTAGATGTATAAATATTTGTGTGTATCTAAGTTTTATTTGATTTTCTGATTTTTAGACACACTAGGATGTTTTGACACTGACATGATGATGACATGACCTAGTCATAGTGAAGTTTTGACACCGATATAGTACTAGTTTAATCCAGTTTTTTTTAAGGTCTAATAATCGTGTATATCTATACGTTTTTGCTGTATATAGAAAATACAAGTTTTAAAATTGAATATTTAGATAGCATAGAGGAGAGCGTTCAGAATTCAGAATGAGAGTATAAGAGATAAAGGTATAAAAAGAAAGGCATTACCGTAGTAATGCCTTTTCTATCTGTTTGAAATAAGTATTGTTCTAATTTTTATTCAGCAGTAGCTTCAGGTGTTTCTTCTGTTGCTTCTTCTGCTTGAGCCTCAGCTTTAGCTGCTTCTTCTGCTGCTTGTTTTTCAGCTTCTTCAGCTGCTTTCTTTTCTGCTAAAGCTTTAGCTTTTTCTTCGTTAGCTTTGATTTCAGCATCTAAACGAGCTTTTTCTGCTGCTTTTTCTGCTGCATCTTCTTTAGCTTTGATAGCTTCTAGACCAGATGTTTTTTTGTTTTTCCAAGCTTCGAATTTTGCTTCTGCTTCTGCTTCACCGAAAGCGCCTTTTGCAACGCCGCCAAGTAGGTGTTTTTTCATATATACACCTTCGCGAGATAGAATGTTACGAACTGTGTCAGAAGGTTGAGCGCCGTTCATAACCCATTTAACTGCACTGTCGAAATTCAAATCTACTGTAGCAGGATTGGTATTTGGATTATATGTACCAATCTTCTCAATAAATTTACCATCACGTGGTGCTCTGCTGTCTGCAATGATAATAGAGTAAAAAGCATAGCTTTTACGACCATTTCTTTGCAATCTAATTCTTGTTGCCATTTAAAAAATGTTTTTTAAAATTTATGATTTGAATTAAGCTATTAACTCGTAATAGCGCGGCAAAGATATATGATTTGTTTCTAATGACAAAGCTTTTAACCTACTTTGTCAGTTTGCTACACTATTGATAGACTATCTTTTACAACTTTATAGGAGAAGATTAACTTAGGAGTATCTCTTGGGGTATCGAAAGAGAATAGCTAGTAAAGCAATAATCCCCATCGTAAAAGGATAATATAAATAACCCACAATACTTATGGGAGATATATTAGCCAGTCCCGCAGCCATAAGTAGTTGTGCACCATAAGGGATTAATCCCTGTATAAAACAAGAAAAGGTATCTAGGATACTAGCACTCTTACGTCTATCTAGTCCAAATTTAATTGCTATATCTTTGGCGATAGGTCCTATAGTAATTATAGCAATGGTATTATTAGCTGTGCAAAGATTAGCAATACTAACTAGTCCTGCAATGCTTAGCTCTGCAGCTCTTTTAGAGTTAATATGTTTGGTGAGTTTGTGAATAATATAATCTATCCCTCCATTAAATCGGATAAGCTCAAGCATCCCACCCGCAAGTAGAGTAATTATAATAAGCTCGCCCATACCCATTATTCCATCTCCCATGGCTCCAAACCATCCAAAAAAATCAAACTGTCCCGAAATAATACCTATTAAACCAGAAGTAACAATTCCTAGAGAAAGTACGAGTACAACATGTACACCTGCTAGGGCTGTTACTAATACGACAAAGTAAGGAATTACTCTAATCCATTCTATCTTTTCGATTTGAATAGGAGCATCTATGGGTAGTCCTAAATAAACGTATAATGCTAGCACGAGTATAGCTGCAGGAATAACAATCATTGAGTTTACCTTAAACTTATCTCGCATTACGCATTCTTGTGTTCGTGTTGAAGCAATCGTCGTATCTGAGATAAAAGATAAATTATCTCCAAAGAAAGAACCTCCAACAACAACTGCAACCATAAACGGCAAGGCTATATCAACCTTGTCTGCTAACCCTACTGCTACAGGAGTTAGGGCAACAATCGTACCTACACTTGTGCCTATTGATAAGGATATAAAGCAAGCAGCTATAAATATTCCTGCGAGCAATAAATTACTGGGTAGTATATGCAGCGTAAGATCTACAGTAGCATCAATTGCACCCATACTTTTTGCACATTCAGCAAAAGCTCCTGCAAGGATAAAAATCCAAATCATCAGCATAATATTCCTATTGGCTGCACCTTTAGAGAACTGAAGTAATCTTTGTTCTATCGGTAATCCTTTGGTAATCAATACGGCATAAGCAGATGAAAGCAGGAAGGCTACAGTAATAGGAACCTTGTAGAAGTCATTGACAATAAGTGATGTAACAAGGTATATGCATAGAAAAACGAGTAAAGGACTTAGTGCTAACCATCCCGGTAGAGGTTGCTGCTCTTTAAAATTATTCATGAAGTATAATTAATTATACGATATAAATCGTGATATTTGTAGAATGTTAAGAATATAGAGTTTCTTCTTTAAATTGTTTGTATTCTCTGTATATTAAAGAATGAGCAAAGGTATAATTTCTTTTTTTAGAATGAAATATTGTTTTAGAAAGCTCTGAACATATTCTTGCATCATATTGTTTCTTCCTATTAATAAAGTTTGAAAAGATAAGTGTCGGTAAAAGTGAAAAATAGTATTCGTTATTTTCTGTTGATTCTCTTTGTGAGTTATGCAGCAGGAATAACTCTATTTACCCACTCGCATGTTATTAATGGGGTGACTATTGTTCACTCTCACCCTTATAATAAAGATGTACCACATAGTCACTCTACTGTAGAGCTGGATTTATTGCATTTGTTGAATCATTTTGTTTCAACTTCTCTAGTTGTGGTAGCTATTACCCAACTTTTTATACCTCTTTTTTCTGTCACTTTATTCTCTAAGCCTATTGATATCAGATATCATGTGCCCTATTTTGGGTTGGCTTATCTTCGTGCACCTCCAGAACTATTCTCCTAAAATGGAATCCTTATTTGCTTAAAATTTTAAGGCTAACCTTATGGTTTAGTCAAAACAGGTTACGGCTATTTTGATAGCCATGAAAATAGTATTATATGAAATTTAAATATTTATTGCTACTTCTTTTTTTAGGATGTAGCTGGGCATTGCATGCCAATGTTGAACCAACTGAAGAGAAGAAAGGTTCAGATGCAAATATCGTAGGTCATGTTGTAGATAAAAACACCAAAGAGCATCTATCCTATATTACAGTCGCATTGAAAGGAACTACTGTAGGAACAGTAACAGACAACACTGGTCATTACTTTTTGAAGAATTTGCCACAAGGAGAATTTGTCTTAGAGGTTTCCTCCGTAGGTTACAAAACGGTTCGAAAGAATGTGTTACTTAAAAAAGGAGTGACGCTAGAAATTGATTTTGAGATTGAAGAAGATATGGTTGCGCTAGATGGTGTTGTGGTTTCTGCCAATCGTAGTGAAACAAAAAGAAGAATGGCTCCTACATTGGTAAATGTAGTCGATTTTAAGTTGTTTGAAAACACAAACTCTGCTACTTTATCTCAGGGATTAAACTTTCAACCAGGTGTACGTGTTGAAAACAACTGTCAAAACTGTGGTTTTCAGCAAGTGCGTATAAATGGTTTAGATGGTCCTTATACTCAAATACTAATCGATTCTCGCCCTATATTTAGTGCATTAGCTGGTGTATATGGATTAGAGCAAATACCTGCAAATATGATTGAGCGAGTAGAGGTTATGCGTGGAGGTGGCTCTGCTCTTTTTGGTTCGTCAGCAATTGCTGGAACTATAAATATTATTACCAAAGAGCCTTTAAGAAATTCAGGACAACTGAGCCATACTCTTACAGGTATAGGTGGGACATCTGTATTTGATAATAATACTCAGCTAAATGCTTCTTTAGTTACTGATGATAATAAAGCAGGGCTATATATCTTTGGTCAAAATAGATATAGATCGGGTTATGATAGCGATGGAGATGGATTTACTGAATTACCTAAGTTGAAAAATCAAACTGTAGGTTTTCGCTCTTACCTAAAAACAAGTTTATATTCTAAACTGACTTTTGAATATCATCATATGGAAGAGTTTCGTAGAGGAGGTGATAAACTTAATCGTCCTCCACATGAAGCTAATATTGCTGAACAACTTCAACATTCTATTAATGGAGGTGGGTTAAAGTTTGATTATTTTAGTCCTGATGAAAAAAATAGAGTAAGTGTTTTTACCTCAGCACAGCATACTAATAGAGATAGTTACTATGGTCCTGGAGAAGATCCTATGAATGCGTATGGAAAAACTACCGATTTAACCTATATGGCTGGTTCGCAATATGTTCATAGTTTTGACAAAGCTTTTTTTATGCCGTCAGATCTTACTGCTGGGATAGAGTATAATATGGATAGGCTGGAAGATGACTTATGGGGGTATGAACGTTATACAAAACAAATAGTAAATATTGGAAGTGCATTTCTACAAAATGAATGGAAAAATGATAAATGGGGAATATTAATTGGTGGTCGTTTAGATAAGCATAGTCTATTGAAGAATGCTGTGTTTAGTCCACGTGCCAACTTGCGTTTTAACCCTACCGAAGACATCAATATTCGCATGAGCTACTCTGCTGGTTTTAGAGCCCCTCAAACTTTTGATGAAGATCTTCATGTCGATAATGTTGGAGGTATGGTATCTATGATTGAAGTAGACCCTAACCTTAAAGAAGAGAAATCCCATAGTTTAAGTACTTCAGTAGATTTTTATCATAGAGTAGGAGCATTTCAATTTAACTTATTGGCAGAAGGTTTCTTTACTAAACTATCAGATGTCTTTGTTCTTGAAAATAAAGGAGTAAATAGTGATAATATTTTAATTAAAGAGCGTAGAAATGGTTCGGGTGCTAAAGTTATGGGTATGAACTTGGAGGGGAAAATGGCTTACTTAAACTATCTACAGATACAAGGTGGTATGACCTGGCAAAAAAGTAGATATAATAAAGCTGAGAAGTGGAGTGAAACAGAACCTGCACAACGTCGTATCTTTAGAACTCCAGACGTATATGGTTACCTTACAGCTACTTATACTCCAATAAAACCTTTGAGTATTTCGTTATCAGGTACCTATACTGGACCTATGTATGTGCAACATCTTAAAGGTGTAATAGACAAGGATAGAATAGAGCATACGAGAAGTTTTATTGATGTAGGAGCTAAAATAGCTTATGATTTCAAGCTGATGACAGCTGTTACCCTACAATTAAATATGGGTGTTGATAACCTATTTAATGAATATCAAAAAGACTTTGATAAGGGGGCTGACCGTGATTCTAATTATATCTATGGACCAGGGATGCCTAGAAGTTATTTTGCTGGAGTAAAAATTAGCTATTAAGTTATTTAATTAGTTTAATTAAAAGACCTTCATCATTTTATGTTGAGGGTCTTTTTTATAGGTGCGAAACAATATTTATTAAAGAAGCCTTATGACGAAAGCTCTCCGTATTAGAAAAATCTTATATCTTTAGATATGGTTAGACCGAATAAAATTGATAGAATTGACAATAAAACAGAATGAATAAACATATTAGACACTTGTTTTTTCTAATGGGACTGGCTGCTATTATTTTTATGATGGTTGGCTTTGACTTGACTCTATCTTCCTTGTTTGCACTAATAAAACAAGCGGGTTTTTATTTTCCTATTGTATTGTTACTGTGGATATTGATATATGCTATAAATACTTGTTCCTGGCGACAAATACTGAGTAGTCTTGCCGGGAATAAAGTACCTTGGAATAAACTTTATAAATTTACAGTATCGGGATTTGCTCTAAACTATGTTACTCCAGGAGGCCTAAATGGAGGAGAGCCTTATCGTATTTTAGAACTTAAAGAATATGTAGGTGTGGCACGAGCCACATCTTCAACTATGCTTTATGTGATCGTTCATATAGGTTCACATCTCTTATTTTGGGCTTTAGGAGCGTTCTTGTTCCTTTTCTACCCTACTCCTAGGGGTTATCTCATTGTGGCGGTTGTGGTGCTTATTACAACGCTCATCATTCTTTTCTTGTTCCATAAAATGATGCACAAAGGTATGGCTCAATTATTTGCCTTTTTATTAATAAAAATCCCATGGATAGGTAAATACATTAAAAAATTTGAAGAGAGTCACCATGATGTAATTGAGAAGATTGACAATGAAGTACGAACTGTTTATGTAAATCATTCTCAAAACTTTTATAAAGCACTGGGGTTGGAGCTTACTGCAAGAGTTCTAGGATGCGTAGAGATTTGGCTATTGATTGTTCCATTGATGGGATATAGCAATTTTATTCTTTCTTATTTGATTATGGCTATATCATCATTAATGGCTAAT
>NZ_DYYK01000181.1:0-4932 GCF_020741705.1 Bacteroides coprosuis | reverse complement strand
TCAACAACAATATCCTCTACACATTTATGCGGACTCAGAAGCAAGTAAGTATGTAGATGGTGCTGCTTATCATGCGTATGGTGGCGAGGTAACTGAGCTAGACAGAATCCACAGAGAAGCACCAGATAAATCAATCTATTTTACAGAAATGTCTATTGGACTATGGGGCTCTGGTTACGATTTTGGTGGAGATTTAATGTGGAATATGAAAGAAGTTTGCCTAGGAACTATCAACCGTTGGAACAAAGCTGTAATTATGTGGAACTTTATGCTGGATGATAAACATGGTCCTTATCGTAAATACGGTTGTAACATCTGCTTGGGTGCTATTGATATTAGTTCAGAAGATTACAAGACAATGACTTTTAATAGTCATTACTATACGATGGCTCATCTATCACAAGTTATCAAGCCAGGTGCTTTCAGAATAGAATCGAAAGGAAATACAGATTCAAATATACACTACTCTGCGTTTATCAACCCAGATCAGTCTTTATCTATGGTATTATTAAATGAAGGTAATGAAAAACAACTAATCACCATTCAAGCCAAAGGAAAATCATTCTCATTGAATGTTGCTCCTCAATCAGTTGTTTCGTGCATTTGGTGATTCTACTTTTTAGAATCTAGATAAATAAAAATAGAGCTGTCCAATTTACTTAGTTGCACAGCTCTATTTTATGTTTTTATCTGTTTTCAATATTTTATCATTTCCCAACAAAAAAGCCAATCTAAATAACTTCAGATTGGCTTTTTGTATTCTAATACTTTTGCATTACACAAATTTTTTAGCATCTTCTAGGAACTTCGCAAGACCAGAATCGGTCAGTGGATGTTTCAAGAGAGATAAGATAGAATCTAATGGTGATGTAACCACATCAGCTCCTAATTTAGCACAATTCACTATGTGCATCGCATTACGAATAGAAGCAGCTAAAATTTGAGTAGTAATACCATAATTATCGTATATCTGACGAATTTCAGCAATCAGATTAATACCTTCTGTAGAAATATCATCTAGCCTACCCAAGAAAGGAGATACATAAGTAGCACCAGCCTTAGCTGCCAAAAGAGCTTGACCAGCTGAGAACACAAGTGTACAGTTTGTTTTTATTCCTTTAGATGAAAGATATTTGATTGCTTTGACACCGTCATAAATCATAGGTACTTTAACAACAATCTTTGGATCTATTTTTATTAGTTCCTCAGCTTCACGAATAATACCTTCGTAATCTGTAGAAATCACCTCTGCACTCACATCGCCATCTACCACATCACATATCGCTTTATAATGTGCTGTAATTGCTTTAGGTCCTTTAATACCCTCTTTGGCCATCAGAGAGGGATTGGTAGTAACACCATCCAATACACCTAGGTCGTGAGCTTGCTTAATTTGATCTAGATTTGCTGTGTCAATGAAAAATTTCATAGTTCTTCTTTTTAAGTTATTTTATTCAGGTTTTTATAAAATCCTTTACTACATTGAAAAGGGTGTATTTATAATACGTGCATTAAGATACAAAAAAATATAAGAGGTATTCCTACAACCTCAAAAAGAAAATAAACAATACACCTTTCATGATATTCCCAATAAGATTTGTTGTTCTTAATCCAAAATGAATGCTAATCAAAAGACAAACTTTACAAATAGAATTTACATACCTCGGCATCTTATAGTTTACTTACAAAAAGAGGATTAAATGTGAGTTGTATAATAAAAGAGTGAGGCCTGCTAACCAAGACAAAGTCTATCCTTTATAGCCGAATCTCTATCATTTCGATTTCTTTAAAAGAAGCTACCGACCAGAAGTAGAGGCTATTTTTGGATTATCCAAACAGGGGTATTCCCTACCCTTTTTTTTGATTAGATTCTGATTATCAATTATCTAATCCTGCTTTATAGCATACAAATAAATCTAATTATCTCGAATATTTTATATATCATTGTGAACATCAATCTAACTAAATCCATAACAGAGTGCTTATTGCTTAAGTTCTATGGAGGTTCAGATGAAATTACTCCTACTTAAGGTACAATGATGTTCTTAGATTCACATGCTCTTTTTCAAGAAGAGTATTGAGAACACCTCAATTTTATTGATGAAGCAGCTGTTTTGGCTCTACAAGGGAGTGGTTAAGGGTAATCACTCCCTTACTTTTGCCCAAAATGAAGCACATCATATAATCTTTTACTCCCTCAATTTCTCACTTTAAAACTTTTTCTATCGCACTTTTATTTATTCTCTCCCAATATCAATTAGATATTGACAGTTGTTCAAAAATATATTTGTTAAAGAGTAATCAAAAATCATTAATTTACAGATTAATAATTATGTTTGACAAAGAATTGAATATTTAATAAGAGCTATGAAATCTAAAACCTTTAATGATCGACTCACTGAGATGCAGGAATCTTTTGAAAAATTGATGCTAGAATATCAGAAAGACGATAGATGCAACTCAGATGCTTTGAGTTATATGAGAGTAATAAGAGACAACTTCCACCCTCTTAAAAAATTGATTAATAAAAAGGACCAGTTTCAAAACTGATCCTTTTCGGAACTCATTAAATGTGGCTATCATTTAATTATGACTAAATTGTTTTCCTATTATCAAAGGTAGATAATAGCAAACTCATTGTCAATCACTTCTATTAGGTATATTGAATGACATTTCTACCTAGAAATCACCATATCTAAAAAATAAATTTATAGAGTTATTCATTCTTATAGATTATGAGTAACTCTTTTTTATACACATCATTATGAAAAGATTATCATTTGTTTTATTCCTTTTAAGCACAATAATTACCTCTTCTTGCTCTCGAATGAGTGTGGATGCTGATGAGGTAGGTGTATTCGTTAAAAAGCCCTATATATTTGGCTCAGGTGGTGTAGATGATGCTCCTCTGATGGCGGGTTCTGAGTGGAAAGTTTTTTCAACAGATTTTGTCAAATTAAAGAAGACTCCTCAAAAATTCACAGAAGGATTTGACGATATCATGTCTGACGATAATACTCCAGTCGATTTAACTGCTAATATCATCATGCAGATTGTTCCTACTCAAACCCCTCTCCTGATCTCCAACTTTGGTGTGGAATGGTATGATATCAATATCAAACCCAAATTCGTAAAGTTTATTCGTGATGAAATATCTAATTACAGCATGTTCGACCTAACCTCCAATCGTGAGGTATATGACAAAATAGAAGATGTGGTGATTCAGAAGGTATCACAGATTATAGAAGAGAAAAACATACCTGTACAAGTTATTGATGTAGTGGTTGATAGAGCTAAACCCAACCAAGGAGTAATGGAAGAAATAGACCGAACCGCTATCCAAATTCAAAATAAGAGAACTCAGACAGAACGCGTTAAGGCAGAAGAGCAAAGAGCTGCGGCAGAACAAGCGAAAGCTGTTGCCGACAAAGCCTATATGAGAGAAATGCAATTCACAACAGCTGAGTACCTCAAACTTAGAGAAATAGAGATTGAAAAAGAAAAGGTAGATATGGTTAAAGACAAGAGTCAAGTAAACGTTACTATGCTTATGGGTGGTGGAGCAACCCCCATTTATAGCGTTAAATAAACCTCAAAAGCCACTGTAAAAGGTGGCTTTTTTTATAGGCTCATATTTTAAATGAACGATAAAACGAAACTCCTCATTTCTTAATTTACAGGTTGATTAAACAATCTTTTGTATCTAAAAAAGCCCTAATCATTCACCAAAATAATTCAATCTATACCTCAAATTCTGCACTTTCCATTTTTTGCGATAAAGTACTCAATATGAATAAGTAAAGTCTATAACAAAATAACCATCATCCTATCATGACACCGACATCGCATTATCATATCGGTGTCAAAGTATCATCATGTCGGTGTCATGTTATACTTAAAATTGAGAACAAAAAAGATGGACACAATTCCTTCACTCATTTAGGCTAGTAATATCTCATAGCAAAACTTCTTTATATTATATATTTCTTCCGTTTCAAGAACAGAGAGATTAATCTGACAATATATAAGATTTGCTTTTAAATAAAATCAGACTAACTCCTAATCAGATTATGCTATTAATGAGATATAAAACAAATAATGAGTATCACACGAATTCTTATATCTTGATAAATAACTAAAAGTATGCAATAAAAAATCTTGATATATGGCTTTATATGCTTAATTATGAGTTGATTTATTATTGTAAACAATTAACTTTTATGCAATTATTTATATTTAATTGAATAGATTAGTAGTGTGGCTTAGTTGAGAAAGCCTTTTTGTGGAATATGTAAAACCAATAAAGAGAGCCATGCCTTTAGAATTTAAAGATATATTTAAGCATAACCAAGATTGGCTGAAAGAAAAGTTAGACTTGGATCCCGATTATTTTACTAAACTTTCTATAAAGCAGACCCCTTCCATACTTTATATTGGGTGCTGTGATAGTAGAGTAAATCCCGAAAGTATAATAGGTGCAAGCCCTGGCGATATGTTTGTGCATAGAAATGTGGCGAACCTAGTACTCGAGAGTGATGTGAATAGTAAATCGGCTATCGCTTTTGCTCTTGAGCAACTCAAGGTGAAGCACATTATTGTAGTGGGACACTACCATTGTGGTGGAATAGAGGCAGCCATGTCTTTTAAAGACTATGGAACACTAAATGATTGGCTAGAAAATATCAGAGATGAGTATCAAACCTATAAAGAAGAGCTAGATGCTTTGGGAGATGGAGAAAAACGAAATGAACGCTTAGTGGAATTGAATGTATTAGAACAATGCAAGCACATCGCTAATAATCCCGACTTTCAAAAGGCTCAAAAAGAATATGGTGTAGAGCTCCATGCCTTTGTTTTCGACCTGAATACAGGTAAAATTATTGATCTGGAATATGAGAAAATAGCATAAGAGATTTTTGATAAAGAAATTTA
>NZ_DYYK01000180.1:0-59063 GCF_020741705.1 Bacteroides coprosuis | reverse complement strand
AAAGAAATATCAATTCGTTACGCAACTATAATAAATAGTTCCTTAAGATAGAAAGAAGTACTATAGACTAGCATAGGCTAGTCTATAGTATTTAATAATTCTAATTTTCCATCATCAACAATTTTTATAATTAATTCACCAAATAAGGTGTTTTGCCATGCAAACCAAGCACGAGTAAAATTATAATGATTATTTACGTCAAATGACTCATGCATAAATCCTGTATCAGCATCTGTTTTCATCAACATTTCTATACACCATTTTATCTCTTCATCACTTTGACTTGTAAAAGCCTTCATCATAATACTCATAGGCCAAGCCATATCGTAGCCGATGTGTGGGCCTCCGATTCCTTCTCCATCTTTTCCTTTGAAGAAGTATGGATTGCTGTCGCTCCACACAAAACGACGTGTATTTTGATAAATAGGATCATTAACATCCATATCTCCCAAATAAGGCATTGCCAATAAACTTGGGACATTGGCATCGTCCATCAGTAGGTGGTTTCCATAACCATCTACCTCAAAAGCATAGATTGTCCCAAATTTAGGGTGATTGTAGGTTGCATATTTCTTTAATGCCATTTCTACTTCATTGGCCAAGTCAAGGCATTCTTGAGCTTGAACTGTTTTTCCATTTACTGTTGTCAATATTTCAGCAGCTTTACGTAAAGAAGTTACAGCAAAAAAGTTTGAAGGAACAAGAAATTGAAGTGTTGTAGCATCATCAGATGGACGGAAAGATGATACTATTAGTCCTACAGGATTTACAGGTGTTCCATTACCATTATTACTTAATGTATCAAAAGAACGATCTGTTTCTCTCAAGAAAGTATAAGGTCCTACACCATCTTTTCGTTGTTGCTCTTTAAATGTTTTCAAAATATTTGTAATCGCCAATAACCATTCTTCTTGAAAAACACTCGTATCTCCTGTATTCTTCCAGTAGTCATAAGCTAAACGAATAGGGTAACAGTGAGAGTCTATTTCCCATTTGCGTTCATGCACTCCTGGAAGCATTTTAGTATTGTCACTAGCCCAATGCCCAACTTCATTAACATCTGTATAAAATGCATTAGCGTAAGGATCAAGGTTTATAGAATTAAACTGACGCAAAATAGTTCCAGCTAACATTTCTTTTAGTGCTGGATCTTGATTCGCTAACTTGATATAAGGATATACCTGTGCGCCAGAATCACGTAACCACATAGCATGAATATCACCGGTGTATACACTAGTGTCAGGTTTCCCGTTCTTCTTAGCAAAGCGTACCGTTGTGTCAAGCGTATTTGGGAAACAGTTTTCAAACATCCAAGCCAATTTTGGATTTTTGAGTTGTTTCTTTATTTCCACTATCTTGTTTTCTACAGCTTTCGATTCAAATAATCTATCTTTTACTGGAGGTCTTTGCGATTCATATTTCTTGCTTAAATCTGTATTGTCTTGAGGTAATTTTATTGATGCATTCATTGAAATAATGCATCCTAAAAATAGACTTGTAATAATACTTCTTTTATTCATTTTTTTTATTTTTTCAATTCATTAGAAAACGAATACGGATATTCTTCTTTGTTTACTCCTCTCGATTTGTTTGGTTCTTTCGACATGGTGTAAGTAATGTCTGCACCATTCATCAGTTGCTCGTAAGTAACATAGTTTTTGCTATATGTTTTACCATTAACTGTCATTTCATCAATATAGCGATTCGCTTTATCATTGTTTTTGGTAGTGATAGTTACTGTTTTACCATTTTCTAAATGAAGTTTCATTTTATTGAATTGTGGCGACCCAATCACATACTCATCCGTTCCTGGACATACTGGATAGAATCCCATAGAGGAGAAAACATACCAAGCCGATGTTTGTCCATTATCCTCATCACCACAATATCCATCAGGAGCAGCTGTGTAAAGTTTGTCCATAACTTCACGAGTCCAATATTGAGCTTTCCAAGGTTCGCCAGCATAATTATACATGTAGATCATGTGTTGGATTGGCTGATTACCATGAGCATAGTTACCCATGTTCATGATTTGCATTTCACGAATTTCGTGAATCACAAAGCCATAGTAGCTATCGTCAAACAATGGTGGAATAGTAAATACTGAATCCATCATCATATTGAAGTCTTTTTCTCCACCCATCAAGTCTATCAATCCTTGAGGATCGTGGAAAACAGACCAGCTATAATGCCAGCTATTTCCTTCAGTAAAGGCATCACCCCATTTCAGAGGATTGAATGGTGATTGGAATGAACCATCTTCGTTTTTACCTCGCATTAGTTTATGCTCTGGGTCAAATAGATTTCTGTAGTTCATAGCACGTTGCTTATAAACTTCAATCTCGCTTTCTGGTTTTCCTAGTTTTTTACCCATTTGGTAAATACACCAATCATTGTAAGCATATTCTAAGGTACGAGCTGCATTTTCGTTGACACCAACATTATATGGAACATAACCCAATTTATTGTAGTGTTCCCAACCTTTACGACCTGAAGCTGTATTTGTTAAATGAGCATTTGCTCCATGAACAACTGCTTGCCAAAGAGTTTCAGCATCTTTTGTTCCAATACCTTTAAGGATACCATCTGCTACAACAGAAGCTGAATTATTTCCAATCATTACATCTCTATGTCCTGGGCTAGCCCACTCTGGCAAAAACCCACTTTCTTTATAAGCATTTGCCAGTCCTTCTTGCATTTTTTCATTCATAGATGGATACATCACATTCAAGAATGGGAAAAGCGAACGAAAAGTATCCCAAAATCCAGTATCAGTGAACATATATCCTGGCAATACTTCACCATTGTATGGGCTATAGTGTACCACTTCGTTAGCCTCATTATATTCATAAAAACTACGAGGGAAAAGAACTGAACGATAAAGGCTTGAATAGAATGTACGAAGTTTATCAACATCTGTATCTTCTACTTCAATCTTACCTAAAACCTCATTCCAAGTGTTTCGTCCTTCTTCTGTTATTTGATCAAATGTTTTATCACTAAGTTCTCTTTTCAAGTTCAAGGCTGCTTGCTCATGACTGATGAAAGATGATGCTACACGAGCCTGAACAATCTCTCCTTTTTTAGTTTTGAAACCAATAATAGCTCCTGCATGATTATCAGTAGAATCTAATTGGTCTTCTTTGATTTGGTTGCTTGCAACTACCGATTTATAAGTGAATGGTTTGTCAAATTCTATAACGAAATAGTTTTTGAAGTTTGCAGGTACTCCACCACTATTTTGGGTTGTGTAACCAATGATTTTATTCTCTTCTGGAATGATTTTAACATACGACCCATTGTCTAAAGCATCTACAACTATGTATGAATTTTCATTTTCAGGAAATTTGAAACGAAACATTGCAGCACGCTCTGTTGGAGTAATTTCCGTTACCACATCGTGATCTGCTAGATATACTTGATAATAGTATGGTTTTGCAATCTCAGCTTTGTGTGAAAACCAGCTTGCACGCTCGTCTTGATTGAAAACAGCTTTACCTGTTACGGGCATGATAGCAAACTGACCATAGTCGTTCATCCAAGGACTTGGTTGATGTGTTTGTTTAAATCCACGGATCTTATCTGCGGTATAGTCATATGTCCAACCATCCCCCATTGGACCAGTTTGTGGAGTCCAAAAATTCATACCCCAAGGAAGAGCAATCGCAGGATATGTATTCCCAGTGGATAAACTGTGTTTACTCTGTGTACCAACTAGAATACTTACATAATCGACAGGATCTACTTTCTTTGCTGTAGTATTTTGCACACTATTGCATGCAAAAAGACTAACTAAAAAAAGAAATAAAAAAAGTTTCTTCATCTTTTTATATTTGATGATTTACATTTTATATGTAATAAGCATTCACTCCAATCTTAGATAGGCACTAGAAATAGAGTGAATGCTTATTGTCTAATTAATTTTATCTAGGGATCAAAACTTCTTTGGCCTCGTTATAGTTCCATCGTCTAGTTCCACTTCCTACAGGTGTTGCATAGTTTATGCGTGCTGCTGCACGTACAAAAACAGTTCTTCCAGCTGGAATAATATCATTTGATTCAAGTGTTATAACTTTTCCAAATTCTGTTTCAAATTCATCGCCTGTATATTCTATTTTACTAGACCAACGTTCGTCGCGAGCACGGTATCCAACTGAAGAAGAATAGCTCACAAAAAACTGAATATCTGTTAGATATAAAAAACTAGGACTATATCCACCCATTGGTTCTATCTTAGAACGGAAGGTCGCTTCATCTACACCACGCTTTACACGTATACGAGCTTTTACTTTTCCATCTACTACTGTAGGTTCATCTACCCACTCAATATTTAGGAAAGGTTGTACCTCAAACTTCACATTTGTGGTTCCTTTGATATCCATCGTCTTACTCTCATCAGCTAGTACATTGCCATTTTCATCTTCGCGAATCAATGGAATAAAAGGTCCTGCCAAGTCGATATGATAGTTACCTGCAAATAGCTTGGTATTCTGAAAAGAACCATCAGGCATGCAATAAAAATCTGGATTGTGATCTACATTTTCGCCCCAACTAAGTTCTGTTAGACGTACACGTATCCCCTCACTACCTTGGTCTGTTAATATTCTCTTTCCTGTTGCCACATCTACAACCTCACCTACTAGAGTTTCTTGTGGCTCGTCATAGTTGTCAAGATCAAAGAAAGCACAAGAATGTAAGCTTAATAATGTAGAGAATAGTGTATATAAAATTATTTTTTTCATATTCTATAATATTTTTATTTCTATGTTAGCGATTAGGTTGTTGGTCTATTTGAGGACTTTTTGCAACCTCTCCACTAGGTATCTCAAAGTAATAGTCGATTGGACTATACGACATAGTTTTGAGATTAACCCACTGATATCTAGCATCAAAAAAGTATTTGTTAGCTTCGGTTGAGTAAAAAGGATATAGACCTCTAAAACGATAGTTGTTATCATTACTGAAAGAGTTTTTATCTTTTTGCTCTCCCCAGAAACCATCACGACCATCATAGTGCCACACTCTCCAACGACGCAAATCCCACTTCGTTTTATGTTCAAAGGCTAGCTCTTTACGGCGCTCTTTACGAACGATATCACGACCTGCATTTGTACCTGAAAGAGTACCTGCTAATAGCGTAGCTCCTGCACGTTCACGAATTTCGTTGATAGCATCTGTAGCAACTTGCAATAGATTAGAGCCATCAGGAGATGATACCCCAGCTAATTGCAATTCTATTCCTGCCTCGGCAGCTATTAATAATATATCTGCATAACGCATCAAAATGAAAGGTTGTGCAGATTTGCCCTCTCCTATAACTGCTGATGGTTCTGGGTTCAACCATTTACGACCATAAAAACCTGTAACTGTAGCTTCTCCATTGTCATAAAATGGGCCATCAGTTCCAGCTGCTAACATTTGTTTTCCCCCAAATTCAACAACTTCTTGACTATTGCCCTCACGAGGGCTAAGATATAAAGTTTTTGGCTGTTGTGTATATGCTGCTAATCCTTGATAACGAGCATCTGCTGTTGCATACGAATAATCATTGAACAACGGACGAATAGGCGTAGGGCCTGTATATATTCCTCCACGTATTTCTATTTCTTTTCCTTTAAAGACATCACCTGGAAAAATTACATATGCACGAAGACGAGGTTCTACATTTTTGAAAAGATCCATTGGTTTGTCATATAAAATATAATTTCCATCTTTATTAGTAGCTCCAGTAGTTACTTTCAGTGTTCCATCTGCATAACGATCAAAGCCTTCGAATAATTCTACAAAATCTAATGTAGGGCAAGTTCCAGCCGATAGCGGAGATCTTAATGTAAAAGGAGAACTAAAAGCATCGTAAGAGTGTGTTGATGTAGGGAATAAATATTCTTTCACATAAATGTTTTCAGGGCTTGTCATATCACTAAACATGTCTACCATGTTTTGATATTGTGCTTCCTTGTCTCCTGCTGCCCATTTTTTCTTGTATAGAGAATAGCCTCCATTTAACATCACTTCGCGAGCAGCCTTATATGCCTCAGTAAAATATTTTTTTGAAGCCTCTTGCCATCTATCACTAGCAAACCCAATAACACGAACTCTTGTTTTGTCTCCAAGTCCTGTTAAGCGTCCTGGCACAGTTTCGTTATACTTAGCTACACTACCAGCATAGAGCATGGCTTCAGCCTTAAACGAAAGAGCTACATATTTGTTAGAATAACCTGATCTAAGGCTCTTAGGTTGCATCAACTCAATAGCCTTGTCAAAGTCTGCTAAAATTTGATCCCAGGTTTCTTCTTCACTAGCTCGAGGCTCTTCGAGTGTTGAAGCTTCTGCTGGATAATCAATTTCTCTTGTAACTAACGGAATACCTCCAAAACGACGAGCCATAGCATTGAATACAGTTGCACGTATATAATAGGCTTCTCCTAAATAATGATTGTAGGTGGTTTCTGTAAAGTTTTCTTTGAACTCAGGTAGTGTCTCAATTAGATGGTTCGCATCTCTCAGCGTTCTGAAAGCTTGCTCCCAATAAGGATCGGCTTCGCTAGTGAAGGCTCTTGTAATACCATCACGGTTTACAGCTTCTCCTGTTCCATCAATCCCTGTAGCACCAAGCCAGCCTGTATATCGAAATCCCCATTCACCCATATATTTGAAATCTTCGAATGGCATATAGCTATACATACGAGCCATATAGATATCCATACCAGAGTCATTGGTGAGTAGGTCATTATCATTTACAACATTTTTTGGTGGAATATCTAAGTCAACACATGATGGAAGACTTAAAAGACCAAATAAGGATAGTATAATAAATATTTTTTTCATAAAAATCTACTTGTTTGTTGATACGTAATAGTTAAAATCCTAATGATAATCCTAATGTATAAGTCTTATTCAATGGATACATTCTACCATGGTCGCTATCAGGATGTTCTGGGTCTACATATTTCACATCTGTGATAGTGAACACATTGTAAGCACTGAAAAATACACGAAGATCCATAGCTGCTAGTGCTTTTACCTTAGGCAAGGTATAACCAAATTCGATACTTTTGAGACGGAGGTAAGCCGTGCTCACACGATTAAATTCAGAATTGCTTTTAGGAGAATGACCTGTATAAGCATAGTTGCCACTTATCCACTGAGTTGCAGGATCGTAAGGATCTGCCAAAGGATCTACAGGATGCCATCTATCAACAAATTGCTCTAGTGTACCCCCTCCATTCGTCCCCCATATAGCATAGAGAGGCTCTTGATATTGCATAGATCCTAATGCCGAGCCTTGAAGAAGTAGTGCTAAATCAAAATTCTTGTACTGAGCTTCTAAGTTTAAACTATAGTTTAATTTTGGAGTACCATCAAATGCAAAAGGGTGTTCATCTAAGTGATTGATTTCTCCATCACCATTCCAGTCTACATATTTATAATCTCCTGGTAAAACGTCACGCTCTTTATATGTATTATAGTACCAGATGTCATTCCAGTTTTGATATCTACCTGCTGACTCATAACCAAACTGCATTCCTTGATAACGACCATTCAGATTGTCATGGCGCCATTTATCGTATGAATTCTTGTAGGGTCCATTTTGTACTGCTACATCATATTCGGTACGAGTTATTGTTGCTATACCTCGTAGGTTGTATGAAAAGTCACGACCGATCTTGTTTCTGTGTCTTAACTCTAACTCTAAACCAAAGTTACGATCACTATTTAGATTTTCATTGGGTGCTGTAGCACCTATCACAGTAGGAAATTCTGATGTGTTACGAGCAAATAATCCTGTTCGTTTTCTATCGAAATAATCTAAGGTGAATCCAAATAAGCCATTCCAACCATCAAAATCAACTCCTAAGTTGAATGTTTTAGCCTCGTACCAAGTAATCAAAGCATTAGCCATTGGTTTGGGTGTCATACCTGTTACGAATTTACCATCAAATATATAACCCGGAGCATAACTATTGTTATAACCATTTTCAGAGTTTGAACTGGTTGCTGGATATATATAACCAGGAAGCCACTCATAGTCCCAACGATCGGCAAGGTCGTCTCCTAAGACACCATAACTCGTTCTGACTTTCAATTGCTCAACAAATGATAGTGCATCTACTGATTTGAAGAATGGTTCTTCAGATATACGCCAAGCTGCTGAAGCTGAAGGGAAGAATCCCCACTTATGACCATCGGCAAATCTTGATGAACCATCATTTCTGAACTGGAACTCTACAATGTATCTGCTTGCATAATCATAACCCAATCTACCTATAAGAGCAGCCTTAGCCTCGTCATAGTAGTCACCTAAACCACTAGACATTCCTGTCATTTGACCATCTTCTACTCCTGCTAAGAAATGGTCTGATCCGAAAGCTAGATTTTTGAGTCCATAAAAATTATCTCCGTCATTCTTTTGAGTTTCCCAACCAATCATTGCACCTACTTTGTGCACTTCACTAAATGTGCGATCGTAGTTTAAGATTAATTGACTCAAAATTTGTTGCTTATCATAGAATTCGCGTCTAAGTTTATTAGGCGAACTTGGATCATATAATTTTGGTTCGTAAGTACTTGACGACTGATTGTATGCATACTGATAATATTCCTTTTGGAAGATTTTGTTGTTATTGACATGATAGTCATATCCTACCAAAGCCTTTACAGACAATCCTTTTAGTTCGTCAACTAGCGTTCCTAAATCATAGTTTAACGAAGCAGAAGATTGGAAACTTTTTTTCTTGTATTTACGATAACCTGAAATATCTGATGTCATCATAGCTACAGTATTTTGCTCTAGGTCTAATCCTTCATAATTCAACATCGTATTTTCAGGATCTGCATATGCAGGAAATAGTACTCCTTGTTTCCAATAATTTCTGATAATATCTACAGAGCTTGTATATGGGTTGTTTTGATCATCAACCATACCACTCAGATTGATATCGAACGTTAAACCATTCATTATTTTAGTTGAAACATTAGAGCGTACATTGAATTTGTTATAATTCAGATCTCCAGATTTGAAGAACCCTTCTTGATACAAATATCCCATTCCTACATAGTATTGAACTTTGTCACTTCCTCCAGATATACTAAGGTCGTGCTGAGTTTGTGGAGCATAGTCTGCTATTATCAATGAGTTCCAATCGGTTGTGCGACGAGTTCCATTGGCAAAAGCATCAAACATATCTTGTCCAAAAACAATACTTCCTCCATTTACATTGTTCATCGACTTTTCGTTATACAATGTCATTGCATCATAGGCACTTGCTAGTTTAGGAAGTCCAGATGGAGTTTGGAAAGTAAATGAACCACTATAGTTTATCTTAGTTTTTCCTTC
Organism: Bacteroides coprosuis; assembly: GCF_020741705.1. Lineage (NCBI taxonomy): Bacteria > Pseudomonadati > Bacteroidota > Bacteroidia > Bacteroidales > Bacteroidaceae > Bacteroides > Bacteroides coprosuis. The sequence goes on along the minus strand of NZ_DYYK01000180.1, from coordinate 49,726 downwards.
TACTCCTTTTTTAGTGGTTACTAAAATAACTCCATTTGCCGAACGTACTCCATAGATAGCTGCTGATGCATCTTTCAATACCGAAATATCTTCGATATCTATAGGATTTAAACGTTGAAAATCTTCTACCTTACGTGGAATTCCGTCAATAATAACCAATGGAGCTCCTAGCCCACGAATATCTAGATCGGCACTATATGAACCAGGCTCTGCACTTTTTTGCCAGACACGCACCCCTGCTATTCTACCGGTGAGCATATTTTGTGGATTCTCATTTTTGGTTTGCAACATTTCGGTACCTTTCACTCCAGAAACTGCACCAGAGAGTGTTACTTTCTTTTGAGTACCATATCCTATTATTACTAGGTCATCTAACATGATAACACTAGTCCTCATTGTCACTTTTATGTTTGTACGCCCTTTGATAGGTTCTTCAATAGGACTGTAACCTACATAACTGAATACTAATGTAGCATTAGCGTCTGCGTCTATGGTGAAATCACCATCAAGACCAGTGATACTACCAGTGGTAACAGCTGCATCTTTGATAACAACAGCTACACCTATAAGAGGCTCGTTATTGCTATCTACTACAACACCTGATATTGTGTTCTTTTGTGCCCAAACAGAGATTGGCATCCAAATGAACAAAAACATCAATAAAGCTGCTACTCGCAAACTTTTCGTAAATTGTGTTTTTATCATAATAGTTATATAATTTATTTAGGTTTATTCACTAATTGAAATTCTGATAAAACAGCATATTCAGCTGCATATGAAAAGTTGAACATACCTTCTACACCATCATTGTCTTTTTCTGACGCTTGCCAACCTTTCAGCAGATCGGTAGGTAATAGTCCTTTGTATAAGTAGTTGGTATATGCATAGTCTAAGTTTTGTTGGAAAGTATTTATATATTCTTTCGTTTTTCCATAGTTGCTATGCATATCAACAAACCCACGCATAAGTATACCATTGAACCAATTGTTGAATCCAGCAGTATCGTAACTGTAGTAGCCAATAACATCTATTCCTTTTTTAGCAAAATAATTAAATGCATCGTCAGATAGTTTTTTACCATCTTCTAGAAAAACATTTTCGTTGGTAGCTCTATATAAATCAGCTGATCCTGAAAGCATTGTTCCACTATTATAAGAATATGCCTGTCCTTCGCTTCGTGTGAGAGCAGTATTTTTGCGATATTTTACACCACCTACTGTTTCATAAACAATATCACAGTTAGGATCACAACCTCCACGCATATCATAATACACACCTTCTGACATCATTAAAAGATTCTTCTGCCAGTTGTATACTTTTTTTGCGTAATCTAGATAATACTGATCTTTTTTTCTTGTTTCCGATTTTCTTGTCTGTTTGTCTGAGCTGTCTATATATCTGTATTCGATGTCAACATTTTTCCCTTTATACAGATCATGTAGCCATACCAATGAGCTTACTAAAGGTCCATTGCTACATGCATGTTTTGTAACATAGCCAGGCCCCCATGTAATACCTCCATTCTCATTCCCATTTTCATCAATAGTAGTGTCCCAGCCATCAAGAACATATTCAGTTAGATACTCTGCTTTGGTCAAGTATTCTTGCTTGTTAGTCAGTTTATAAGAATGTAACAGCTCACGAATAAGCCACATTTGGTCATCATACACATTTTCGATGCCGCTTACGTTTGCATTTCCAATGCTATTTGCTCTATGAACTCCATACACAGACCAGCTTTTTGTTTGCGTATAAGAAGTCAAGCTATAAGTTCCCATGTAATACTCCAAGCCACCATATAGTTTGTCTAGAGTAGAGGTATAACGTGCATAATTTTTGTCATAATAGGCCGCATCCCCTAATTCCTTGTGTGCTGTTAGTGCACTTAATATTGCATTTACTGCTTCTATCGAAGATGTATACATCCATACACTTCCCTTTTCGTTAGACTTGGTTTCTTTATATGGGTTGTAAAATCTTGACATAGCCATACCATCTTCATCAAAGTATAGAGAGAGTGTATTGTCAGTCAAGTGCATTGCACGTTCAATATTTTGATTGGCAACATTTACAGGATCTACAATACTGGGGATTTCTCCCCCAGTATTGTTATCTGAACTATCACTGCATGCCACCATCATAGAAGGGAGCAGAAGTAGATAGAATAATAAACTTGTTTTTAAAATTCTTTTTATCATATTCCTTTTTTTATTGTAGGTTAACATTATAGATGGCTAGTTTATTTTCTCCTGAATGAGGTTCACAGTTATATACTCCTAGTGCTATCACCACATTCTCTCCATTAAACTGAGATAAATCGTAGACAAAAGATGCGTATGCATTAGGGTTGCCCGCACCTCCATCTTCGTGTCTAAATTTCCAACAGCCATCATTTGCTGCTTGTGCATCATTTGCCGTATTTGACGATGGTGCTATGTGATAGAATGTTCCATCTTCTTTTATAGCTGTTAGCTTGAAGTAGGTATAATTAGAACTAAAGTTTCTAGCCTTTAGAGTCATCTTATTATTGCCTGCAGCGATAGCAAGTTTAGAATATAGATAAGCCTCTGGTCTGACAGAACTGACTTCAGAGTCATCGCGAGTTTTTATGATGTAACCTTCTGAAGGGAAAACCTCAGGGTCTTTCTTTAAAGGAACTAGAGTCCATTCTGATGCAATATGCGAAACATCTCTCCATGATCGATATGCATCTACATAGTTGTCTCTATTACCACTTATAGGACTGATTCCTGTAAATGTTTTCTTCGGATTGACCATTGTAGAACGTACAGTTTCTTGTGTGAGTTTCCATTCTGGAATTATCTCAGTACCTGGCAGCCAGTTCCAATCAACAACATTTCTATCTGCAAATCTGATTGCACGTAAAACTAATTGTTTATAGTAGTTTCCTGTTTCTTGACGATAAATACCAACTGCTATTACAACTTCTTTACCTACATATGCACTAAGGTCATAGTGGAAGTCTTTATAGTCTCCAGAATTTAAAGTATTTACCTGTCCAATCTTCACAGCGTATGGCTCTTCCATAGATAAATCTACAACCTGAACTCCAAAATATGCAGGAGCATCATCACTCGTACTATGAGTACGTACACGTAGCGATAAAATTTTATTATCAGCAGTTATCGATTTGCTTCCATAAGTGTATGAATCAAATATCTCAAGATCAGCAGGATTATTTCGTTGACTTTCACTATTTCTTATTTGCAGTGTTGTACCTTCATTTTGTTCTTCCCATTGTCCCATAAAGCTTAGAGTACTCATATAGTCTGTAGACCAATCCCAGTGAGGGTATGCATCTCCATTACGTCCTCCTCTATATTCATTATAGTACCATTTGTCAGCATCTGCCAAATCATCGGCTGTTAAACCTCGAAGAAGCTCAACCCGCCCCATAAGCACATCTGCTATTGTTGCTATTCCATTATTGAAATTGCTTTCGGTAACTTTTCTGACAATAGGACTATAACCTTCTTTAGAGAATGTGACAGAATAATCTGCTGTACGAACATCTTCAATTAAAAAGGTACCATCACTGGCCGTCTTAACACTAATAGAAGGACTAATGCTCACAGTTACATCAGCAAAAGGGACATTCCCATTTTTGGCATCATAAACTACTCCTGTTATTTTAGACGCTGCTGCCCGCATAAAGGTATTTGCTATGATAGCCTGCCTATCTTTATCAAAGTGCTTAGCAGTAACTGTTACACTTACAGACTCCCAGCTTTTTTTAGAAAATTTGATACTGTGACTTTCTATACTCACATTATCAATAACAAAACTACCATCATTTGCTGTAGTTACTGTTTGCTCTATTCCAGAGACACTTACCAACACCCCCTCTATAGGATTACCGACTTCGTCTGTTACAATTCCCGAAATAGTTCCGTAATTAAGACTTTTGGAGTCATCATCGTCACTACAAGAAGTAACAAAAAAAGACATGACAAAACCGATAAGGACTGTGAACAGGAAGGTGTACACATTCTTTTTAATTTTCACGTATTATTGAATTAAAGATTAATAAAAAGACAGAGAGAATTAATTTCACACAAACTTAAAATGTAAGATTAATAAAGCTCTGACTGGTTTTGATATTATTTATCGTAAAAGAAGAACTAAAAGATTAACTTTGCGGTTAAAATAGGGTTAAAAAATAGACTAATTCATTAACCCAGTCAATTTTAACCTGAAAAGGGTGCATTCTAATAGCCTCGCATTTAATTATTAAACCTTTTAGAATGAAAAGTATAGGCTTAGGAGTATTTTGGAAATCAACTAAATATTTATACTTTGTAAATCGAACAACCAAGAATATGAAGGAGTGAATATTTTATCTCTAACAAAAATCTATATGAAACCAATTTTAACCTTTATCATAATTTCACTACTATTTATACAATCTTCCCTTGCTCAGGGTCTTAGATTTTATGGAGATGAACATCCTATAGATGAAAGAACATCTTATAACGTATTTAAAGAAAAAAATGTATCATTTGTAGACGAATTTGAAATGAAATTCGACCTAGCTCTCACTCTAAATAGGCGGATGGGATATATAGTGAGAATCAAGAATGAAGAAAATAACCCGATATACAATCTATTTTATGAAGAGAAACGTGACCATTGGATTTTTAAACTCAATGAAGAAGGTAAGAGTAGTATAATTACAACCAAACTTAGCAAATCAATATTAACAGGACATAATTGGGTACAAGTAAAAATTCATTTTAACCTAAAAGAAAAATTAATAAAATTATATTTAAATGACGATTGCAAAGAGATCAATAATATAGCATTTGCTGATAAATATCAGCCAAAGATTTTTTTTGGGAAAAGTGATTATATAATTGACATTTCTACATTCTCTATTAAAAATTTAACCATTGGGAATAGTAAAACCTGCTATACATTTCCACTGAGAGAAAATACAGGAGAGAAGGTTCATAGTACAGCTGGCGAAGCTATTGGCGAAGTTAAAAATCCATACTGGCTGATTAATGATGTGTATAATTGGCAAAAACAACTAAATTTAAGTTCTACAACTCAGTCTGGATCAGATTATAATAAACTGAAAAAAGAGTTCTATTACTTCAATAAGGATTCTATCTACATCTACAACATAAGAACTCATACAGAGCAAAAAATAGCATTTGAGCTAAAAGCTCCAATTAATCTAATAACAGCCAATAGCTTTGTTGATGCTGAAAACAACCAGCTATATGTATATGAACTCTTTGACAAATCCTTAGGTAAGAGGCCTACAATGGCCAGACTAGATCTGGATACATACAAATGGGATATAGAAACACATGAAGGTGAATTCTCAAGCGAGTTACACCATCATGCCTATTTTTTTAATTCCAATATCAAGGAATATGTCATAATGGGTGGTTATGGAGAAATGACTTATAGTAATAAGATGTACTCATATAGTTTAGAAAAAAAGAGATGGAAGGAAATTCTGGAGTTCAATGGAGACCCACTATTCCCTCGCTACTTTTCATCAATGACCTATAATAACCAAAACGATGTGGCGTATATATTTGGAGGAATGGGAAATGAGTCTGGAGAACATATTGTTGGACGTAAATATTTTTATGACTTACATCAGATAGACTTTAAAACTAAAGAAATAAAAAAGCTTTGGGACATAGCCTGGGAGCTTGAAAATGTTGTTCCGGCGAGACAACTGGTACTATCTAATGACTCTAGTTTCTATGCTTTATGCTATCCAGAACACCAGAGTAATTCGTTCCTCCAATTGTACAAATTTGCCATCCACGATGGCAATTACGTCGTACTAGGTGATTCGATCCCGATATATTCAGATAGAATTACTACTAGAGCAAAATTATATTACGACGAAGACTTAAATAAGCTATTTACTATAGTGCAAGAATCAAAAGACGATATTGGTTCTAGCATGAGTGTGTATTCGTTAGACTTTGCTCCAATATCATATAGCCAACTAGAATATTATCCTATTGCTAAAACAAATATTTGGATAATTATAGCTATCATAATATCTATAGTCTTCATGATAATTTTTGTTATTTATTTTCGACTAAAAAAAATGAAACAAAATTCTGAGAAGCTAAAATACACCCAAAGCATAAAAAAAGAGAAAGTAAGCTTCAGAAAAAATTCGATCTATCTATTTGGAGAATTTACTGCTATAGACAATAATGATAAAAACATAACATACCTATTTAGTACTAGGCTAAAACAAATGCTTTGCTTAATATTAGACTATACAACTAATGAAGGAGGTATAACATCTCAACGATTGAGCAATTTAATATGGCCTGACAGTAGCGAACATAAAACGAAAAATGTGAGAGGGGTTACATTAAATCATCTAAGAAAAGCATTAAGAGACATTGAAGGAATAGAGCTAGTATATGACAAAGGGCTTTTTAAATTTAATTATACTGATGATTTTTATTGCGACTATATCAAGTGTAAAAGCATTATGGATAGCCCAGTAAAAAATGAGGCTATGGCTAAACTCATAGAAATTACAAATAGAGGAAAGTTTCTATTATTATTGGATGATCCAATATTTGACAATTTCAAAATGAACCTAGAGAATAGCTTAGAACCTATTTTATTTAAAGAGTTGGATAAACAATATATTGCCAATGAATATCAAATATGTATAGACATATGCACATCTATATTAAACATCGATCCTTTGAGCGATAAGGCATTACAGATGGAGGTAAAGTCACTAGTTCACTTAAAAAGAGATGCAGAAGCAATGGTTATCTACCAAAAATTTGTTCAAGAATATCAGAGGCTGATGGGCAGTAGCTATACTATAAGTTATCAGGAAATACTTAAAATATAATCCCCATCATAGAAGATGACTATACTTTTGCTCAAATTTTTGAGTTAGTATTCTTTATTTATTCTATCAGTCATATTTTATAGATTTAAAAACAAACATTACGACTTCGGAGTTAATGTTTTTCCCCTGTTAAGGGGCAAGGGTTTTGAGCTGCTAAGAAATATTTCGAGCAGCTCAAAACATACCTTGCTATGCTCTGACGAGCATCAAAATCCATCCTCTGATGGATTGCTTTTCGATCTTGAAATATAGGATAAAATTCAGACTACAAATCTGATTTAAAAACTCATCTTGTTGCTTTAGTTGATTATTGAGTTAACTAATTAACCCACTACCACATTCTTACATTAGTTCGTGAGAGATTGAAAGTCTTCATGCATGAATTATCTTATTCGTACAATACTGGGTTAATGCTTGAATGCATTCATACATTCATGATTGCATGAACTCATGACATCATGCAATCACGAGTTCACTATCAAGTGAGTGACTTATCCTAAAAAATACAGATTTATTAATTGTCCTAAATGGACTTTAGCATGATGAATCTTAACCTTATGATGTCATTAAAAGCCAATGAAGGTCAGTTATATCAAAGGAGGTATAAAGCTGAATATTTCTATGTTTATTTGTTTGACAGAAACATAAAAACAAGAAAATATGCAATTAAGAATTATAGAAAACAGAACATTGGAGCTAGTAAAAGCTAGATTGATCTTATTATTAGAGAAAAGCAAACAACTTGGCTCTCATCAAAAGCATTCTGAGTGGCTAGATAATCAAGATGTATGCTTATTGCTTAATATATCTCTTCAAACGCTACAAAGCTATCGAAATAAGGGTTTAATTCCATACTCAATGGTTGGACACAAGTGTTTTTACAAAGCAACTGAAATTCATGTATTCATAGAAAAATATAGAAAAAATGCAGACAAATGATATCCTAACTAATCAATCAGATGAGATACAAGAATTGCTGGTAGCACTTGACGAGGTTACAGCAAACATAAAACTCGAACTCAATACTCATTCTTCCTCACAAGGGGATGAAAGATATTTGGATAATCATCAAGTTTGTGATATGCTCCACATAAGCCAACGAACCCTACAAGATTATCGTGATAAGAAGCGAGTGTCTTTCTACAAGCTAGAAGGCAAAATCCTATACAAGCTATCGGATATCGAACAGATGCTAGAGGCAAACTATTACAAGACATGGGAATGACGCAATATTTTTAGCTACATCACTCCCTTACCTCTAACATTATTTTCCTTTTTTATCTGATAACTTGTACTCTACAGGAAGAAGAATAAATTAGACAAACTTTTGACAAAACACGGCAGGGCTTGAGTTTGGCGTTTTATTCTCTTCCTGTTTATTTGTGAAAAGATAAATAAAGAGCCTTAACAATCAATTAAGAGAAATTCTATTCAAATCTTTAAGCTCGAAACCTTGAGAATAAGATGGGGTTGATAGCTTTTGTAATATCCATTCTCTAAATAATTTAGTTTTCATAGATTGGATTTGAAAAGATAGTGCTATAGTCATCTCTAATCCATAATAGTCAGGATATATTGAATTATTTTCAACGACATAAGAGTTAGACTTTAAATGATCTGTTTTGACAAGTCCTTGTTTTTCAATCTTTCGGATTACTTTTTTAACACTTGGATAATCAACTTCAAATAAGTCAACAATTTCTGTAATGGTCATTTGTGTGTCCTTAGGTAGATAGATAGCTCCATCTTCTGTTATTGTAATTATTCTTCTTTTCATGGTTTTAGTTTTTTAATTGATTGTTTTCTTTTTCATCTTGGTCTGCTCTTCGCTTAATGAGTTTGTCCATATCTTCAGATATCTTATCATCAGTTACTTTAGCATATGTCTGGGTACTAGATATATTAGAATGTCCCATCATCTTACTAATACTTTCTATTGGAATACTTGCCAAAAGCAACAACGTACCAAAGGTATGACGGCTTTGGTGATAGCTTAGATTGCCTTTGACTCCTGCTAAAAAGCCTATCTCATTAATACAATGCCAAATCTGATCTCTATTCGGGAGTGGAAAAATTGGCTTAGTTTCATCTGTCAGATTATAAAGTGATAGAATCTCTTCTGCAACAGGATGCAGAGGAATAAATGTTTCAACATCAGTCTTTTTTCGTCTGATTCGTATATATTGTCTTCCTTCTGCTGTTTTCCCTAGATGATGAGGATAAAACCTTTTGATATCAACATAGGCTAGTGCTGTGAATGCTGAAAATATAAAAGCTCTACGTGTTAGTTCTTGTAACTTATCAGGCATTGGTCTAGCCATAATTGCTTGAAGTTGATTTCGTGTGATATGTCTAAGCTTAGGTGGCTCCTTCTTTTCATAAGACAGATCAGCTAAAGGATTATAATGAATAATTTCTCTATCAACTGCTGTATAGAGTAGTCTATTGAGCCATGTTAAACAATGATTGATATGACCAGATCTGTAGTCTCTTGCTTTTAGATAAAGCTTGTACTCTCTGCCAAATTCTTCTGTGATATCTTTAAATGCAATATCTCTCATTTTCTGTGAAAGAAGAAATTCTCTTAAGTTTCGTTAAGAGAGTCGTGATTGACGATAAGTCGATGTCGACTCTATTTTTAGTGAACGTGCTTTTAGTCTTTCTATTTCTTGTTTTCCTGCTTCTAATAATAAGAGAGGTGCTTGACTTTGTGCAACAATTGCATTCTTTAGTAGCTCTGCACTAATGACTCCTTGTCCCTGTAAAATGGAGTTGTATTTCTTTTCAATAGCCTGTTTAAAATCTTGTAAGCGATTATTATCTCGTTCAACTTTTAGTGTTCCTTTCTTTGCGTCCCAATTTTCTGGTTCACAGTAGATACCTGTTGTTAGAGTTTTTTGCTTTCCATCAATTGAGAGTCGACACATGATGGTTGTTGTTCCATCTGTTTTGACCTTATTACGATTGATATAGAAAAGGATACAAAAAGTGCTCCTTGCTTGTTTGTTTTTAAGATGTTTGTTCATAATACTAGTTTTAGATCGCGAGTTAGTTCAATGTATTTATCCATATCTTCAAAAAGTTTCTTGGGAGTTACTTGGGCATAGATTTGTGTTGTTTGGATATTAGAGTGCCCAAGCATTTTAGAGACTGTTTCAATTGGTACTCCTGCCTCTAGAGTCATCAGTGTAGAAAACGAGTGTCTCCCCATATGAAAGCTTAGTCTTCCTTGAATACCTACTAGTTCTCGAATGGTATACAGTTTGTATTTTAAGGCTTGATATTCTATATAAGTGATAGGTTATAAATAAGAGAGAAAAGGCTATTGTCAAATAATTGATTATATTTGATACATATAAACCTTTTAGGGGTTATTTGTGTAAGTGTATGCAGGTAGCCCCTTCCTTTTTATAAAGACAAACACAGCTTAATATATAGCTTTGTGTTGTTACTTTGCCCCTACTTTGTCCTTAAGAAACAAGAAACCCCTATAAGTCAACAACTTATAAGGGTTTTAAAGTGCCCAGACCCGGGATCGAACCGGGATGGAGGTTAATCCACTGGTGTTTGAGACCAGCGCGTCTACCGATTCCGCCATCTGGGCATTGCGTGTGCAAATATACCGCTTTTTTTTATTCTGACAATAGTTTTGCCTTTTTTTTGATATTCATTTTACCACTTTGCTTTCTGATTAGATAAAATAGGGTTATTTTAGCAGAAACATATAAAAAATGATATCATGATAAATCAAAATAACTACTGCGTGATAATGAGTGGTGGTGTTGGAAGTAGATTTTGGCCATTTAGCCGTAAAACTTATCCAAAACAGTTTCTAGACTTTTTTGGTACAGGAAGGTCTCTTCTTCAACAAACTTTTGATCGATTCAATAAGATTATTCCTACTAAAAATATCTTTATTGTAACCAATGAAGACTATTCTAATTTAGTACAAGAACAAATTCCTGAAATTAATAAAAGTCAAATTTTATTAGAGCCTACAAGAAGGAATACTGCCCCATGCATTGCCTGGGCATCTTATCATATAAGAGAACTGAATCCCAATGCTAATATTGTAGTAGCTCCCTCTGATCATCTTATACTTAAAGAAGATGAATTTCTAAATTCTATATCTAACGGACTCCAATATGTTGCTGAAAATAATAATCTTTTAACTCTAGGTATCACTCCCAATAGACCAGAAACAGGATATGGTTATATTCAAATAGCCGATCACATAAATGAATCTCTATATAAAGTGAAAACCTTTACTGAAAAACCACAGCTAGATCTGGCTAAAGTCTTTGTAGAAAGTGGGGAATTTTATTGGAATTCAGGATTATTTATGTGGAATGTAAATTCTATTTTACAATCTATTGATCAATTTTTACCGGAAATAGCTTCAAAGCTTGATGCTGGTAAAGGGATTTATACTACACCAAAAGAAAAGAATTTCATTCAAGAGAATTTTCCTGCTTGCCCAAATGTATCTATCGACTTTGGTATCATGGAGAAAGCAGAAAATGTATATGTATCATTAGGTGATTTCGGTTGGTCTGACCTTGGTACTTGGGGCTCACTATATGATTTGTCAGATAAAGATGAAAATCAAAATGTAACCCTAAAAGGTGATTCTATCTTTTATAATAGCAAAAATAATATTGTAGCTCTTCCCAAAGGCAAGCTGGCTATTATTGATGGTTTAGAAAATTATCTTATTTCTGAATCTGATAATGTAATCTTAATTTGTAAGAAAGATGAAGAGCAATCCATTAGAAAATATGTTAGTGATGCTCAGCAAAAATTAGGCGATGACTATATCTAGTTTTAACTTTATACTAGATATAGTTTATTATACACTATAAAACAGTAAGGGTTCCAATTGGAACCCTTACTGTTTTATTTTAATAAGAAATAGATACATTAAAATTTTCTTCTTTCAATCTCTCCCCTATTTCATCAAGTTCTTCTTTAGAAGCCTTTAATAAACCTTTTACAGGAGTTTCTCTATCAATAGTATAAATCATTACTTGTCTAGGATTGATTTGCTTTAATTGAGCTATCCATGGCTCTACAAACTCACTTCCTGTATTATCAACACTATTTCCTTTATACTCTCCTTTTAGGAACATAGTTTGAATAATCAAATCCCCATCCAACATTTTCATTAGTTCTATAGTTTTAGCTACATCATAATTACAGTTGGGCTGATTAACTAAGTTAATAAAAGGCATATCTACAGTATCTAATTTTAAAATATTATTATCAACTTTATGCAAAGCCTTTACTGTAGCTGGTCGATGTAAAAATGTAGCATTACTTAAAACACTTACTTTGGCTCGAGGAGCATATTTATCACGAAGTTTAATAGTATCATCTATAATTTCCGAAAAATTGGGATGAATAGTTGGTTCACCATTTCCTGCAAAAGTAATAACATCTGGTAACTCTTGAGTAGCAACCATTTCTTGCAATTTATCCTCTAGATGATCTTTTACCTCTTGCCTAGTGGGCAAAGGAGATGAAGGTCTATTTTCTCCGTTTAATCCGCATTCACAGTAAATGCAATCAAAAGAGCAAACTTTTCCATCAGAAGGTAATAAATTAATACCTAGGGATATTCCTAATCTTCTAGATTTTACTGGTCCAAATACTGGAGAAGGGAAAATTATTGTCATTATTAAAAGCAGTGTTTTATTTATGTACAATACAAATATATAAAAAACCCTTCTTCTTATTTTCTATTTCGTCCTAAATTTAAAACTTTATCCTCCCCATCAATTGCAAATCAGCTTTACTTCTTTTATTTATTTTATTAACTCCACTCCCTATTTCGGACCTATCTGAATAAAAAGTTAATCCATATTTTATCATTAAGGTGATATTTTTAATGGGCTTATTATTTATATTGAGAGATAATCTGTGACCCCTCCCATAAAAGGAAGGAATATAAGAATTATATAAAAGTCCTTTTTCATAGATATATAATCGTGTATCAAATGATGGAGAGTTAAAGTAAGTATACTGAAAATCAGTTTTCAGGTATAACCAAGGCGAATTAATACTCACTCTTTGCGTGAAATGATATCCTATATCACTGTATAGAGACTTCAACCAGTTACAATCTCCTAAGGATTTTAATTCAATAAAGTCATTACAGACTACATGGTATTCAATACGAGATTTAAACAAATAATATCCATCTATTATCTTTCCTTTTGTTCCAGTCCGATCTCGTTCAAACTGTTTATAAGAAAAACGAAAATTAAAACTATGATGATTTAAAAAAGGAATATCTACCTCAGCCCCCATATCTACAACGTACGATGCCTTACTCAATCTATATTTCCACCAAGGATTAGTAGAATAATCTATATAGGCATTGAACTCCACTGGGTAAAATTTTTTAGTTTGTATAGATATATAGTACCCATTTTCATTTTTCACTTTAGACTGAGATCCAAAAGCATTAGAATAAAAACCCCAATAACGCGGAGAGTAATAACGATAAATAAATAATAAATCCCAGTCGGTTGTTGGTACATAATATATTTTATTTAAAACAGCTATTCCACTTTTTGATATTGCCAATTCTCCTTTACTGATTACTTTATTCCAATACCAAGTATAGTCTGTACCTATATTAAAAAAATTATTGCCTACAATATCATATTTTGCATAATTCTTTGTTGACCTTCCAATAGGTAAATTAAAATAGTAATAGAGTCCATTAACACCCAACGTAAAGTTTGAAAAATGATAGGCTATTCTACTACCCATAGAAACCTGTTTTACAGCGTTCTTTTTTTCTATTTCTTTTGCAGTACGATACAGTCCAGAAGTATAAATTGAATTTATTTTATTCTCTTTGATTGTTCCACCCGTTTCTTTGTGAGAAATAAAAGGAGTTATTTCTAAATTTCCACTTTTGTATATACATGCAATACCTCTAAAATAATTATATTCATCTACAGAAGAGTGCTTACTTACTCCATTGGCATCTTTAAAGAAAGATTGAATTTCATTCCATTTTCCCCCGAAGTTCCTAGTACCAACAGTTAAACCTAATCCATAATTAACTCTGAATTTTCCAATAAATATTTTATCAAATTTATTTATATTTTTTATTATTAAATAATAGGAATAATAATCAAATCCGCATGAATTATCCAAACCAAAAATAGGCTCACCAGAATCTTTTTCAGCAACCAAACCAAATTCTATTTTATCCTTTAACTGACAGTTGTAACGAAGAGCTGTGTAAAATGAAGGACCTATAAAAGAATTATAGTCCCCCTCTCTTTTATATAAAGGAATATCGTAACGAAGAGATAATTCATTCTTTATTCTTGTATTTTTTTTAATAGGAACAAAGTTCTCTTTCATGTTATCAACAGAAATATAAGGAAGTAATCTATCTATTGTCTTTTTATCAAATCCGTTTATCAATTGAATTTCATAAATAGAATGAAATCCTCCATTTTTCAATCGATAATTTATTAATGATTCAATTTGATAAGGTGACAATATGAACAACTGTGTTAATTGTTCGCGTGACACCCTATTTATATCAAGTAATACACTAAGGTTATCTACAAGTTCATCAACAGTTATTGACTCATCTTCTGCACTATTTTCACTCTTAAGAAGTATTCTCTCAATCTTATCTTCATTACTCTTTTTCTGAGTGTTATTTTGACCAACGCTATTTATAGTTATAAACAAGATACAAACAGCTGTAAACAATCTTAATAAGCTGATATTCATATAGTATTAAAAACGCATAGATAAATTATTAACAAGATTATAAATAAGCTATAAATGTAATCTTTTTTCTTATTATTAATCAGAATACTTCTTATTATTTCACAGTAGTTATAGATCAAAATAAAAACCGCTATTAACAATTGTCAATAACGGTTTCAACATCTTATAACATTCTATTTTAACACTGCACAATTAGTAGTGATAACCTCTTATTATTAGGATTTAAATGATCTTATTAAACAGATCCCAGATAACAATTCCTGTAGTAACTGATACGTTCATAGAATGCTTCGTTCCGTATTGAGGTATCTCAATACACCCATTAGAATGATTAATAACCTCTTGCTGAACTCCTTTTACTTCATTCCCCATTACAATAGCTATTTTCTGATTTTTTTGAAGTTCTAATTCATTCAACATGGTACTCCCTTCTGCTTGTTCAATTGAAAATACAATGTAACCCTCTTCTTTCAACCTATCAACAATATGAACTGTATCTTCAATATACTCCCAATCTACTGATTCTTCAGCACCTAAAGCTGTTTTATGTATTTCAGCATGGGGAGGAACAGAAGTTATACCACAGAGGTATATCTTTTCTAATCGAAAAGCATCTGCTGTTCTAAATACAGAACCTACATTATACATACTCCTTATATTATCTAGAATAACGATAAAAGGGACTTTATCTATTTCTTTAAATTCACTTGTACTCAAGCGATTAAGTTCGGTTATTTTAAGTTTTCGTATCATAATCTTAGTAATAATTCACTTCTATATTACAAAGGTAAAACAAACGGTTCACATCCTTGTTAATTACTGTGTAAAAGCAGGGGAAAGAATGGGTATAAATATCAATAAATAGTCCTTGTATTATTCAAAGTTCTAATCTTATAATGGGATTTAGATAATAACCAAAAAAGTTATTACTTATTTAAGAACCTAGATTAAACAGACTTTTAATCCAATATAATCAAAGTTTATTAAGAAAGTTTTTAACTTTGTTTATTGTAAACAGGTTGTTAATTAATATATTTATATACCTAATAATCAGTATAAAATAGCCTATTATAGCAGTTCATAAAACTATAGATAACTTTATATTTTTAGTTTATAACTTAGAAAGCAAGATATTTATCTTTTTTTTACGAACACTATTTACAGCCTATTATTACTATCATATATATTAAAAATTTAAAGAGAAATAAATTAATTATTATGAATAAGCTTATAACTGCTATCAATGAGTTGAAGAAAGAAAAGAAAGCCTTGATTCTGGCTCACTATTACCAGCGCAGTGAATTGCAAGATATAGCAGACTTTGTTGGTGATAGCTTAGCCTTGGCTCAATGGGCTTCTAAAACGGATGCTGATGTTATTGTAATGTGCGGTGTTCATTTTATGGCTGAGACGGCAAAAATCCTTAATCCCAGTAAAACGGTTTTAATACCAGACATGGATGCGGGCTGTTCCTTGGCCGATAGCTGTCCTGCTGATAAATTTGAAGAGTTTGTTAATGCTCACCCCGATCATACCGTTATATCGTACGTAAACACCTCTGCTGGAGTCAAAGCTGTTACTGACATCGTTGTAACTTCCACGAATGCAAAACAAATTGTGGATAGTCTGCCCAAAGATGAAAAAATAATATTTGGTCCTGATTACAACTTGGGAAATTATATCAATTCTATAACGGGTAGAAATATGTTGTTATGGAATGGTGCTTGTCATGTGCATGAACAATTTTCTGTTGAAAAAATATTAGCTCTCAAAAAAATATATCCAAATGCCATTGTTTTAGCCCATCCTGAATGTAAAAATACATTACTTAGTATTTCTGATTTTGTTGGCTCTACTTCAGCCCTTTTAAAGTATGCTCAAACAAGCGATTGCAATCAATTTATCGTTGCAACAGAATCAGGAATTTTACATCAAATGCAAAAGGCTTGCCCAGAAAAAACATTTATTCCTGCTCCTCCAAATGATAGTATTTGTGCGTGTAATGAGTGTAATTTTATGCGTTTAAATACTTTAGAAAAGTTATATTTATGCTTAAAAAATGAAACTCCAGAAGTTTTAGTGGATGAAAAAATAGCAGTAAAAGCAGTTAAACCGATTGTTAGAATGCTTGATATTTCTGAAGAATTAGGTTTATAAAGAATAATTATAAAAGTCTTATATAAATCTATTTATAGATATAAAAATAACCTATCTAAAGAACTAGATAGGTTATTTTTTTATGGGATTATCATTTACTTTAGAGGTCTATATTTAGGTATAATTCCTTAGTTTGAATAAGTCATGGTTTTACTTTGACACCGACATGATGATTACATGTCGGTGTCAAAGCGTCTTCATATCGGTGTCATAATCATAGTAAGTTTAATAGGGGTTTAAGCTAATTGATAAAAAAAGCAGACTACGCTTAGTCTGCTTAAGTTGGATTTATTAAATATCTAAATTGTAATTAAATCTTCTATTTCAGTTTTTTGTATGTCTTAAAACTTAAAAATAGAATGCTTAATATAAGTACCATTAAGCCTATATAAGCAATAGTTTCTGTTACTGATAATGAATGAGGATGAAAGCTCATTTTTAGCGTGTATTCACCTTCAGGAAGGTCTATCCCTCTAAGTACATAGTTTGCTCTAAATAAGGGTAGTTCTTGATTATCTATAGTAGCTTTCCAACCAGGATAATAGATCTCAGAAAATAGTGCTATACCAGCTTTTTTAACATTTACTAAATAGGTTATTTCGTTGGGTTGGTACTCTTGTAAAAGGATACTGCCCTCTCCTATTCTATTGGAATGATCAAAATCTTGGTTAATAATAGCTGTTTCTTTCGTATTAATCTTTCCAAGATTCGTGATTTCTTCGTCTGCTGTACTTACGGTTTTTATATTATTTACAAACCATGCATTTCCATTTCTGAATTTATTTTCTAATACGGAAGTCGATTGTGTACCTAATATATAATATTTAGTATTCAGCATATTTAGTATAGGTGTATCTTCATCTTCAAGTAATTCCAATTGTTCTTGATTCGTTATTTTTTGGATAACCTTACCCATTTCTGGTTGAATATAAAAATCTATTAACTCTTGATATCTACGGAGTTTGGCTGCATTATACCCGCCTATACTTTTATGCCAATACGATGTATTATTTTCATTAAAAGTATTTGTAGTAAAATTTAATACTCTGAAATTAGGGTCTTTATCCTCTAAAATAAATTTATTTGCTTCTGTAGGAGTAAACGTTTTGTTAATATCTGTTTTTGGAACAAATAATTCATCATTCAAATATCTTTTATTAACGCTCCATAAGTCAAAAATAGATAGGCCTATTAATAAGGCTACTGTAGATATTTTATTGGTTTTATCTTTTACAAATAAGAATAAAATAAAGCACCCCATCAATATAATGATTAAGCTTCTCCAAGCATCGGCCTGTACAATGTCTGCTCTCATAGTTTCTAAGCTCATGATTAGCTGACTAGCAAAATCTGCAGGTGCTTGGCTGAATGCCATTAATTCTCTTTCTGAAATAAAAGATCCTGTTAGAAACTTTGGAAATAAGGCAGTCAAAAGAGATAACCCTCCTGTTATAGCTAAGCTAATGATGAGAGGCTTTTGATTGTTTACTAGTTGCTCTTTATTCTTTAATAGGTTTACTAAGCCTAATATGGCTAAAAGAGGAATTGTGAATTCTGCTATAACAAGTATAGATGATACAGCTCTGAATTTATTGTATAAAGGGATATAGTCAATAAAGAAGTCGGTAACTGGCATAAAATTTTTACCCCAAGCTAGTATGATAGAAAATGCTGTTGCACCTACCAAAGCCCACTTTATAGGACCTTTTACAACTATACAGCCCACTATAAATAGAAAAAGGATAAATGCTCCAACATAAACGGGCCCTGCAGTAAAGGGTTGGTCGCCAAAATACTGAGTTATTTGACCATATATATTATAAAATTTAGGATTTGCATCTTGCATAGCCGATTCATTTTGAATGATAGGCTTTGAAGCTCCTCCTTTAAAGTTAGGTATTAATAAAGTGAGAGTTTCATCTATTCCATAGCTCCATTGAGTTATGTATTCTTTATCAACACCTTTATCTTCATGAGTGTTTTTTTTATTTAGTGTCAATTCAGTTTTTCCACGAGTAGATTCATTACTGTATTGATAGGTATGATACAAGCTTGAACTATTTACAGTAATAGCAAGAATACCTGATATACAGAGGATACCTGTTGCTTTTAAAAAATGATTTAATTCTTTTCTATGATATGCATCTATAAAAAAGGCTATGACCAAGAATAAGATAACAAATAAGAAATAATAACTCATTTGAATATGGTTGGAGATAATCTGAAGTGAAGCGAAAAATGCAGTCAAAATTCCTCCTAACCAATACTTCTTTTTATAGATTAATACAATACCTGCAATAGTTGGTGGAATATATGCTAAGGTTATGAATTTCCATAAATGTCCAGCAGCTATTAATATAAAGAAATAGGAGGAAAAAGCCCAAGCTATTCCTCCAAGAGTAGATATAATAGGTGGAATATTAAATGCTCTAAGTAATATGTAAAAGCCTAGCATCATAATAAATACTTGCCATACATACTGAGGTAAGAAAAGGCTATAAACTTTCTCTGCTGCTTTTAGTGTATCAGTTGATTTATAGGAAGGAGAAATTTGATATGTGGGCATTCCACTAAATAATGAGTTTGTCCATCGTGTTCTCTCTCCGTGTTCCTCATAATATTCTTTTGCTTCTTCTCCTGCTCCTATACCTGCTGCTGCATCATGATCTAATAATATTCTACCATCTAACATAGAAGGTAAAAAATAGAGTATTGATATAGTTAAAAATAGAAGAATGGCTATACCATCAGGTAAAAGTCTTTTCATTGGTTTAATTTATTTTTATTTGTAAATGTCAATTTAGCTCCAATTTTAGGAAGATGTAGTATTGAAACTTCTGTATCAATGTCTTTAGGTACTTTATGAATACCTATTTCAGGTTGAATTTTATTTAATTCTATTTGTATTAATGTCTGTGTAGAATATGAACAGCTTTTTAAAAAGGCCATTTGAGTAGTATCACAAGCTAAATTGACTAATTTTCCTTCAGCTATTAATAAAATACTATTGCCATCAGGGAAAAAGTATCTTTTTAATTGAGGACTGATTGGAATTTTTTTAATTTCTGGATGTGTATTCAGAACATCATATTCTATTTCTAACTCGTAGTGGCCCATATTACAAATGATAGCTTGATCTTTCATTCTTTGCATATGTTCAAACTTTAGAATATGTTTTCTTCCTGTAGCTGTAATAAAAATATCAGCTGTTTCACATACATCATTTAGTTTTACAACTTGATATCCTTCCATGGCTGCACCCATTGCTCGTATAGGATCTGTTTCTGTAATAGAAACCCGAGCTCCACTATTTCTCAAAGCTTCAGCACATCCCCTGCCGATATCGCCAAAACCACAAATGACTACATCTTTACCAATTAGCATAGTACGTGTTGCTTTTTTTATTGATTCAGCAATCGTTCCTTTACAACTATAAAAATTATCTATTTTTGATTTGATTATAGAAGAATTAATATCAATGATAGGATACAATAATCTATTTTCATTCAAGAGTTGGAGCATTCTATTAATACCAGTTTTTGTATCTTCTGTAATAACTTTTAAATCTTTAGTTAGATTTTTCCAACAGTTTTGATCTTCAGCTAAAACTCTTTTTAAAAATAAGTTAAGTTCATTAATGCTGAATACATTTGATTCTTGGTCGAGTACTTTATAATTGTTCTCTCCCATTAATCCTTGATGAATCATAATACTTAAATCACCTTTATCATCAATAATATGAGTTGGACCTTGGTGGTTAGAAAAATGAAGTGTTTGGAAGATTGACCACCAATAATCAGATAAAGATTCTCCTCTCCAAGCAAATATAGGCGTATTATTTGCTGCAATAGCTGCAGCTGCCTGGTCTTGAGTGGAATATATATTTGAGGCAGACCATCTTACTTCTGCTCCTAATAATTTTAATGTTTCAATAAATACAGCCGTATGGGTGGTTATATGAGATGATCCACTAATTCTCATTCCTTTCAGCGGATATTTATTTTCATATTTTTGTCGGATAGCCATTAATCCTGGCATTTCTCTTTCTACCCAATTTATTTCTTCTCTACCTATTTTTGCAGAGTGGATATCTGCTACTCTATAGGGTATATTTGAAAATAATGATGTTGGCATAGTCTTATAAATTAGTGTATATACAAAGATATGGAATAATCTTTTAGAGGATAGAAAATGACCTTATATTATCATTTTGTATGAGCTTGTTGGATATCTATTCGATTTTAGGACTTCTTTTTTAGGTAAATAATGATTCAATCGTTTTTATTATTTCTAAGTTTGTATATCCAAACCATATTGAAAATGAAAATATTAGTCGATAATAAAATACCTTATATTCATGATGCTATCTGTTTATTAACAGATGATGTTGTTTACTTACCTGCTACTGAATTCACATCAAGTAATGTAAAGGATGCTGATGTACTTATTGTTCGTACACGAATTAAATGCAATAAAGAGTTATTGGAAGGAAGTAAGGTTAAATTTATTGCTACGGCTACTATAGGTTTTGATCATATTGATACTGAGTATTGTAAGGAAAAAGGTATTGTTTGGAAAAATGCTCCTGGATGCAATGCTAATTCAGTTCGCCAATATATCCAGAGTTCTTTTATCTTATTAGAAAAAGAATATTTTGGATCACTTAAAGGTTTAACTTTAGGAATTGTTGGTGTAGGTCATGTAGGAAGTAAAATAGCTGAACTAGCTGAAGAATTTGGATTAAATGTACTATTGAATGACCCCTTGCGCTGTGATAATGAAAAAGATTTTGATCATCATCAATTGATCGAGTTAGCTGAATTGGCTGATATAATTACTTTTCATGTTCCTTTATCTAGAGAAGGAAAATATCCTACCTATCATTTGGGTAATGATTGTTTTTTTAGATCATTGAAGAAAAAACCTATTATTATAAATAGTTCTCGCGGTGAAGTTATTGATACCTCCTCTTTGAAAAAATATTTAGATTGTCATGTAGTAAGTCAGGCAATTATAGATGTTTGGGAAAACGAGCCACATATCGATTTTGATCTTTTAGAAAAAGTATTTTTAGGTACCCCACATATTGCAGGATATTCAGCAGATGGTAAAGCAAAGGCTACTGAAATGTCTTTAAATGCTATTTCAGATTATTATAAATTAGATGTAAATATAAAAATAGAGCCCCCTACTCCTTCAGACACGCAGATTATTGCTAAGGATAAAAAAGAAGCTCTATTAAAAATTTATGATCCCCGCATTGATAGTCACAACTTAAAATCAGATATTACTCAATTTGAATATTTGCGAAGTCATTATGGGTTAAGAAGAGAACCTTCAGCTTTTACTATTGATATCCAAAAGTAATTTCTCAATTGTATTGGGAAAATGTATATATTCCAATTCATGTACCTTTTTTGCTACATCCTTATAGCTGTCTGTAGGTAGTATTTGGCATTTAGCTTGAAATATTATATTCCCTTCGTCATAATGTTCATTACAGTAGTGAATCGTAATGCCACTCTCTACTTCTCCTGCTTCAACTACTGCTTGATGTACTTTGTCTCCATACATACCTTTTCCTCCGTATTTAGGTAATAAAGCAGGGTGTATATTTATTATTCTCCCAGGATATTTATCCAATAAGTGTTTAGGAATCTTGAGTAAGAATCCAGCTAAGACAATAAAATCGATTTGATACTTATCTAATAGCGTAATTACTTGTTCCTGATTATTCCAGTCTTGTTTGCTTATGTATGCCGAATCTATATTTAAACGTTTAGCTCTCTCAATAACAAAAGCATCACTCTTATTGGTAACAATTAATTTTATGGAAAATCCTAGCTTATTTCTAAAATAATTAGCTATATTTTCAGCATTTGTTCCAGATCCAGAAGCAAAAATTGCAATATTTTTAACCATATTTTCCTTGTTTTATTGCACAAAAGTTGGTAAAATGTGCAAAAAAGTGCATTTAATCAATCAAATGTTTGTTTAGAACAATAAATATTTATTCCTTTGCACGGCAAATTTAAAGAAATATAATATATTATTAATTTAAAACTAAAAGTTATGTCTGAAATTGCATCAAGAGTAAAAGCGATAATCGTCGACAAATTAGGCGTAGAAGAATCAGAAGTTACTATAGAAGCAAGCTTCACAGGTGATCTAGGTGCTGATTCTCTTGACACTGTTGAACTTATCATGGAATTTGAAAAAGAATTCAATATCTCTATTCCTGATGACCAAGCAGAAAAGATCACTACTGTAGGTGATGCTGTATCATACATTGAAGAGAACGCTAAGTAATTAGACTTTCATCAATATGGAATTAAAAAGAGTTGTAGTAACAGGTCTCGGTGCCATTACTCCTATTGGTAATACGGTTTCTGAATTTTGGGAAAACGCTGTCAATGGGGTTAGTGGAGCTGGGCCTATTACTCATTTCGATGCGTCTCTATTTAAAACACAATTTGCATGCGAAGTAAAAGACTTTGATGTAAATAAGCATATAGACCGAAAGGTTGCTAGGCGAATGGATCTATACTGTCAGTATGGTGTCGCTGTGGCTAAAGAAGCTGTAGAAGATGCAGGCTTCGACTTGGAAAAGGAAGATTTAAATAAAATCGGAGTTGTATTTGGTGCCGGAATTGGTGGTATCAATACCTTTGAAGAAGAAGTAGGTTACTATTATCAAAATAAAGAGAATGGTCCTAAGTTTAATCCTTTCTTTATTCCAAAAATGATATCTGATATTGCTGCAGGGCAGATATCTATAATGTATGGATTTCACGGTCCAAACTACTCAACCTGTTCAGCATGTGCTACTTCAACCAATGCAATTGCTGATGCATTTAATCTAATTCGCTTAGGTAAAGCCAATGCTATTGTTTCTGGAGGTTCTGAAGCAGCTATTGCAGCCGCTGGTGTTGGCGGTTTTAACTCTATGAATGCTTTATCAACTCGCAATGATGATCCTACTACTGCTTCACGTCCATTTAGTGCAAGCCGTGATGGTTTCGTTATGGGTGAAGGTGGTGGATGTTTAATTCTAGAGGAATTAGAGCACGCAAAAGCTCGTGGAGCTAAAATTTACGCAGAAGTTGCAGGTATGGGTTTATCTGCTGATGCTTACCATTTAACTGCATCTCATCCTGAAGGTTTAGGTGCTAAGTTGGTAATGATAAGTGCATTAGAAGATGCTCAAATGAAACCTGAGGATATAGACTATATTAATGTTCATGGGACATCAACACCAGTTGGTGATGTTTCAGAAGTAAAAGCAATTCAAGAAGTTTTTGGAGAGCATGCTTACAATCTTAATATTAGTTCTACAAAATCTATGACTGGTCACCTTCTTGGTGCTGCTGGTGCAATAGAATCAATTGCTGGTATATTGGCTATGCGCGATGGTATTGTTCCTCCAACTATTAACTTTACTGAAGGAGATGAAGATAGTGAAATAGATTATAAATTAAATTTCACATTCAATAAAGCTCAAAAACGTGAAGTAAATGTGTTCTTATCCAATACATTTGGTTTTGGTGGTCACAATGCATGTTTGATTTTTAAGAAATACGTTGACTAAATCGTGTTACGTAAAATTATAAATAAGATAAGACTTTTATTTTCGAAAGAGAAAAAGTCTTATCTTTTATTTTATCAAATGTTAGGATTTGTACCCAATGATTTGAGATATTATCAACAGGCCTTAATACATAAATCTTCTACGAAGGTTTCTAAAGATGGTTATTACCAAAATAACGAACGATTAGAATTTTTAGGAGATGCTGTATTGGATGCTGTTGTAGCAGACTTATTATTTCATTATTTTGATGAAAAGAAGGAGGGTTTCTTAACAAATACCCGTTCTAAAATAGTTCAAAGAGAGACCTTAAATAAGTTGGCTGTCGAGATAGGATTAGATAAACATATTATCTTTTCTACAAAATCATCTTCCCATAATAATTATATGTTTGGTAATGCTTTTGAGGCGTTAATAGGTGCTATATACCTAGATCAAGGATATATAAAATGCAAAGCATTCATCGAACAAAGAATTATTGATCAATTCCTTGATTTAGATAGATTAGCTCAAACAGAACTTAATTTTAAATCTAAACTAATTGAGTGGGGACAGAAAAATAAATACAAAATTACATTTGAACTGATAGAAGAATTTCAAGATGAACAATCTAATCCTGTATTCCAAACTGAAGTGTTAGTTGAAGGAATATCTGGAGGTAGAGGAGTAGGGTACTCCAAAAAAGAATCCCAGCAAAATGCATCTGAAAAGACTTTAGATAAAATCAACTCTTCCGATGGTTTTATGGATTTAATATTAAGGGCAAAGGAAGAAACTGATAATAAGGAAATAGAAACTCCATCAGATAATTCTGAAGAAGCTTCTACTATTTCTTAAATATTTATATTATCCAAAACATACCCCCATACGTTTTCCTTGAACAATTAATTCATGATCTAAGGGTATAAATTTAGTCTTATTTATCACCTCATTGAGTGGCAGAGAGGTAACTTTATCTCCTTTGAGAGCAACCATTCTTCCAAAAGATTTATTAGCAATGAGTTCAGTGGCATATCCACCCATTCTTGTAGCGAGGTTTCTATCAAAAGGAGTAGGGGAACCACCTCTTTGAACGTAGCCTAGGACAGTTTCCCTTGTCTCAAAGCCTGTTTCATACTCTATTTCTTCGGCTATAAAGTTAGCTGCTCGTTTTCTACCTCTTGTTTCAATACCCTCTGCAACTACAATTATAGAGTAGGGTTTTCCTTGTTTTAAACGTTGAATAATAGTATCTCCTATGTTATGGATATTATATTGCATTTCAGGAATAAGAATTATGTCTCCACCTCCTGCCATACCCGCATGTAAAGCTATCCATCCTGCTTTATCACCCATAACTTCAATGACCATAACTCTTTTATGAGAGCTTGCTGTAGAATGTAGCCGATCAATGGCATCAGTAGCTATACTTACAGCTGAATCAAATCCAAAACAATAATCAGTACCAAAAATATCATTATCTATTGTTTTTGGAATAGTAACAATAGGTATGTTCATTTCACTTAGCTGATGAGCAAAAGTTTGTGTTCTATTTCCTCCAATACAAACCAGACATTCTATTCCTAAATCTTCTATATTTTGCTTTATAATCGAAGGTTTATCATGATTTATATCTAAATTTTTTCTCATAAAAGCTTTTTCTCTAGATGTACCAAGTATAGTTCCGCCAGAATAAAGTAGACCCGACATTGATTTTTCTGTCAGTTCTTCAACATCTTTTGTTATTAAACCCTCAAAACCACTATGGATTCCTATTATATCCATATCATAGTTGTTAATAGCTGTTTTACATACCCCACGTATTGTTGCGTTAATACCGGGGCAGTCGCCTCCAGATGTTAAAATGCCTATTTTCATGTCGTTACTATTAAATTTGTTAGAAATTCCTAATACCTATCTCTGTAAAGATAGAAAAAAGATGAAAAGTTAGAAAAGAATAATAATTAAGATTACTTTTGCTATTCATTCAGTTGTGCAGATATAATAATGAATATTACTAAAATAATAAGTAAAGTATTTAGTACGAGGCTAAAGGAGATTGAGTTATATACTACTCAAGCTGGTGAAATACAATTTAAAGTATTTAGACATCTTCTTAAAAAGGCTGAAAATACCGAGTGGGGTAAAATGTATGATTATAAATCGATTAAAAGTTATGAAGACTTTAAATCGAGGGTTCCATTACAAACCTACGAAGAAATTAAGCCTTATGTCAGTCGCTTGAGAGCAGGTGAGCAAAATTTATTATGGCCATCAGAAATACGTTGGTTTGCTAAGTCGTCTGGTACTACAAACGATAAGAGTAAGTTTTTACCTGTCAGTAAAGAGTCTTTAAAGGATATCCATTATTTAGGTGGTCAGGATGTAGTAACTATGTATTTAGCGAATAATCCGAGTAGTAAATTCTTTTCTGGAAAAGGTCTTATTCTAGGTGGAAGTCATAGCCCTAATTTAAACTCAAATAAGAGCTTAGTGGGAGATTTATCTGCTATTTTAATTGAAAATATTAATCCTCTAGTCAATCTCGTTCGTGTACCTACAAAAAAGGTAGCATTGATGGATGAATGGGAGGCTAAAATAGAGGCTATAGCCAATGGTACGATTAATAAGAATGTAACTAACTTATCGGGTGTACCTTCTTGGATGCTTGTACTTATAAAGCATATACTCGAAAAGACGGGTAAAGAATCTCTTGAAGAAGTTTGGCCTAATTTGGAGGTTTTTTTCCATGGAGGAGTAGCTTTTACACCTTATCGAGAACAATACAGTCAAGTCATAAAATCTGATAAAATGCATTATATGGAAACGTATAATGCTTCTGAAGGTTATTTTGGAACACAAAATGATTTTGCTGATCCAGCAATGTTATTGATGATCGACTATGGAATATTCTACGAATTTATTCCTTTAGAAGATGTTGGAAAAGAAAATCCTAGAGTTCTTTGTTTGCCGGAGGTTGAATTAGATAAAAATTATGCTTTGGTTATCTCTACATCTTCAGGTCTTTGGAGATATATGATTGGTGACACAATTAAATTTACCAACAATCGACCTTATAAATTTGTTATTACAGGCAGAACAAAGCATTTTATCAATGCTTTTGGTGAAGAGCTTATTGTAGATAATGCTGAAAAAGGATTAGCGAAAGCTTGTGCTGAAACAGGAGCTCAAGTTCTTGAATATTCTGCTGCACCAGTTTTTATGGATCATAATGCTAAGTGTCGTCACCAATGGGTCATTGAGTTTGCTAAAATGCCCGATTCAGTAGAAAGATTTGCTTCTATTTTAGATAGTACACTTAAGCATTTAAATTCTGATTATGAAGCAAAACGATGGAAAGACATTGCACTTCAACCTCTTGAAATAATAGTTGCTCGTAAGGATTTATTCCATGATTGGATGGCCGAGAAAGGCAAATTAGGAGGTCAGCATAAAGTTCCCCGTTTAAGTAATAACCGTGCTTATATTGAAAGCATGATAGCATTGAATAAATAATAATAGATATAAAATTAAGATAAATATGGATCATCAACTAACGATATACAATACATTAAGTAGAAAGAAAGAACTTTTCGTACCCTTACATGCTCCTCATGTAGGTTTATATGTTTGTGGTCCTACTGTTTATGGTGATGCCCATTTAGGACATGCACGTCCTGCTATTACATTTGATATTTTATTTCGTTACTTAACTCATTTAGGATATAAAGTACGTTATGTGCGTAATATAACAGATGTAGGTCATTTGGAACACGATGCTGATGAAGGTGAAGATAAAATAGCTAAAAAAGCACGTTTAGAGGAGCTAGAACCTATGGAAGTTGTACAATATTATTTAAATCGCTACCATAAAGATATGGAAGAATTAAATGTATTGCCTCCTAGTATTGAGCCTCATGCATCTGGACATATTATAGAGCAAATCCAATTAGTGAAAGAGATTTTAAAAAATGGATATGCATATGAAAGTCAAGGATCTGTCTATTTTGATGTTACTAAATATGACAAAAAATATCATTATGGTAAGTTGTCAGGAAGAAATTTAGATGATGTATTAAATACAACTCGTGATCTTGACGGTCAATCCGAAAAGAGAAATCCTGCTGATTTCGCTTTATGGAAAGCTGCTCAGCCTGAACATATTATGCGTTGGCCTTCTCCTTGGAGTGATGGTTTCCCTGGATGGCACTGTGAGTGTACAGCAATGGGACGTAAGTATTTAGGAAATCACTTTGATATTCATGGAGGTGGTATGGACTTGATTTTCCCACACCACGAATGCGAAATAGCTCAATCTGTTGCTTCACAAGGTAATGATATGGTGCATTATTGGATGCATAACAATATGATTACAGTTAATGGAACAAAGATGGGTAAATCTTTAGGTAATTTCATTACTCTAGAACAATTCTTCGATGGTTCTCACGAGCTTTTATTACAAGCTTATAGTCCAATGACTATTCGTTTCTTTATTTTGCAAGCTCATTACCGCAGTACTGTAGATTTTAGTAATGAAGCCCTTATTGCTTCAGAGAAAGGTTTAGAGAGATTATTTGACGCCGTACATAGATTGGATGCCTTGAAGGTTTCTAAAACGTCTGACGTTGACGTAAAAGGCTTAAAAGCTAAATGTATTGAAGCTATGAATGATGATTTAAATACTCCAATAGTTATTTCTCATTTATTTGATGGTGCTAAAATTATCAATAACATATTTGCAGGTAACAATACTATTTCTGCTGAAGACTTGGAAGAATTAAAAGATACATTTAATTTATTTTTATTTGATATTTTAGGAATGAAAACCGAGAATTCTTCATCTGGCGATAGGGAAGCAGCTTATAGTAAAGTTGTGGATATGTTACTAGAGCAACGTCTTATAGCTAAACAAAACAAAGATTGGGCTACTTCAGATCAAATTAGAGATGAATTGACTTCTCTCGGTTTTGAAATAAAAGATACTAAAGAAGGTAGTGAATGGAAATTGAATAAATAGTATTCAGAATATATAAACAAAAAAGGAGTCGATCGACTCCTTTTTTTATGCGGTAAAGTAAAATTTTTGCTTATTATTTGACAATAGATTGTAGAGGATATTTTTGTCCTTTGATTGTCTTTAGTGTTACTTGAGCAGATCCAAAATTTAAATTAAATTTGAGCTTGATAGGTAGATGATTATTATCATCTGAAATATAAAAAGTGATTAAATCTTTTTCTTTTTTCTTTTTATCCTTTTCTATTAAAGCAAATACGATACATCTAAATGTAGTTCTATTTTCTGTTTTAATATTTTCTGTTCCTCTGAACTCTAATATAATATCATCTATTCTTCTACCTGTAGCCATTGGAAAATTGATTCTATCTCCCGATTTATAATTTTCAGGGTTAATGGATCTTGCTTTGGCTAATATACTAAGCATATCATAAACGCATTGATCACTTTCGAAATGATGATCTTGTCTTCGTCCATCTTTCCATGTTCTACTTTGGTCTACTATCACCTGGTTGTTCGTGTAGCTGTATTTTGCTTCATCTACTGTAAATCTTTTACCTTCTTCTGCTCCTTTTCTAAAATAAAGAGGCTCTAAGTCGTTGCTTACTATGCAAGTAAGAGTATCTCTCATTTTAAAGAATACATCAGCACTTTTGTTACTCGATGCTAATAATTCCATTTTGTATGAAGGTGTACCCTTGTAAGTTGTACTCTTTGTTGTGAAGATAGCGTCACCAGCTTTTTTCCAAACAAAAGACCAATGGAAGTAGAGATCATATGTGATTTCTTCGCCATCTACCATGGCTATATTTTTTATCTTACATTGTGCATTAATTGGGTTTAGGTTAATGCATAACAATAAGAGAATCGCTAAAAGAGTTAGAATTTTACCTCCTCCTTCTACGTTCTTCATTTGTTTTTTTCTTCTTGTCATCATCAGGCTTCTGTTTTTTAAGTTCGTTAAGTTTCTGTTTAGGTAATGGAGTTTGTTTTATATTCCAATCTTGGTTAGCACTCCAATTCGCTTTAAATTCCACCATCTGTGGATAATAATATACATCTTCAGGCTGTAAATTGTTCTCAAAGTTGCCTGTATCCCACTTTCCATTATTATTTTTATCTATAATAAGTCTTGCGCTATATTTTCCTGGATCTAGATAATAAAAGTCTGCTGTCCCATTGTTCGCTTTTACAGTTCTCACAACTTTATCTGAAGAATCTAGTAGTTCTACGATAATAGGAGAGTCTTCACTGTCAACTCCTGATATATTGAATTGTACAGTTCCATATTCTTCTAACTTCTTTATTTTGAATTCTTGTTCAAAAGTATTTGTGTATAATCCATAAATACCCTGGAATGCGAGTGAGTCTACAATAATTTTATAAGATTCATCTGGTATCCATTCATGGTAAATATTAAATTGTTTAATGAATTCTTGATCCTGTTCAAATGTAAAATCTTTTATCTCATTCCACAATGTATCATTTTTTTGCATGATATGTATCTTATTATTATCAAAATATTTTATTGGCTCTTCAAATGAGAGTCTTAGATAATCATATACATTAAAATTGGATGAGATATCTGGTTTTATTTGTAGAAAAGGTGTTAAATCCTCCTCTTTTTTGTCTTTATTTTTCTTTGATTCTTTTTCTTTATCTACCTTTTTATGTTTGAATGTAAAGCGTAAAGTATCTGTTTTAGCGACTAATTGATTTAATGTGTCAGTATGTAAATAATCTAACTGTATAGTAAGAGTATCTCTCTGATAAAGAAGGGAATCTTTTACCCAGAAATTATATATTGTGTCAGAAGGTAATCGATAGTCTGCCACTAGATCCGATTCATCAAAATCTAATCCTTTGATAGTTGGAATAGTATCTGGGTATTCAGCAAAATAGAGAGTAAGAATATTCTCTTGTTTCCTTTCATGTTTTATAAGATATTGATTGTAGAAATCTTCTTCAAATGCTTTTAGAATAATATCATCGGGTAGGTGATGGGTATATTTATGAGTATGAATTGAGTCGACAGTTAAACTATCTTTCCAAATAGTATCTTGCTTAATTCGTTCTTCAACTGTAGGTATATAAATAGAATCAGAATAAGCAATCCATTCACTTTTTTGAGAAAAAACATAGTTTTGATCTATATCTTTCAAGGCATATACTCTATATTTTCCTGGAGCTATACCATGAATTGTAAATTCTCCTTTAGAGTCTGTGCGTGCAACTCTCAGGAAGGGTTCCTTTGTAAATGCTGTATCATTTAAGTTTTCATGTAGTCCGACCAAAATATTTTTGATGGGTTCTAAATCTTTTGCAGCCAATACAGTTCCCGAAATAGCTAGTGTATCTATCTGATTACCTGTGGAAAATGTAAAAGTAAAATCTCCTAATGGATTTCCTTCATTATTATCCACTATTGCATCGCCAAAGTCGATGGTATAGGTTGTGTTTGCTTTCAAGGAATCTTCTAAAGTAACCACTACTTTTTTACCACTTGGCTTAATTAAAGGTTGCTGTATTTGTGGAGGAGAAACCACTACTTTTTCATTGGCATTTTCTAGCTTGATATATTCATCAAATAGGATCGTTATTTTTTTCTTATCTACGTTTGTGGCCTGTATATCAGGTGTACTACCTACAAATTTTGGAGGAGTTTCATCTAAAGGACCTCCATCGGGCCTTCCTATACTAGCACATGAGTACAATACTATTATTGTACTAATTATGCTGAATGCTATTTTGAGTATTTGTTTGATGCTGTTCATATTCCATTTTAACATACTACAAAAATAAGCCTTATCTCTTAATATTATGCATAAGCTCTAATTATTTCTGCTTTAATCATGCTATATGTGGAATTAACGTTATTCTTTAGATCAGATATTTAGTTTAAATTACTTATTTATATGACTTTATCTAAGTCAGAAGTACCTATATTTCTACTTATTCATGGATTCTTTTTTTGTTTTGACACCGACATGTAATCATCATGTCGGTGTCAAAGCACTTTCATGTCGGTGTTATCGTATTATTATGGCCTAGTCAGAATATTGCTTTATTGGAGTATTTCTTGTTTCTTACGTTTATATATTGTGTTATTATAGTTGGAAATAAGGCATAAAAAAAGGAGATATATTTATGTATCTCCTTTTGGCTAATATAATGTGTAGTATGTTTGTTATAAACAATGTAGTGATCCAAAGAACTTAGGGCAATGGAAGTCTGGTTTTTCTACTTGTATTGCGTTCCAAGATATAAAATGAGGTGTTTGAAGTTCATCTCCACATTTATAAAAATTCGCTTTAATAGATTGTTCGCTTAAATCTTTAATTTCATGTTTAAAGAATGCTGTAAAAGGGATAATAAGAGCTACTTCCCAACTGCATTCTCCTATGCGTTCATCAAAAGGATCTCTTCCTAAGCTAGACCATCTTTGTACTTGTTCTAACACTTCTTTGGGTGCTCTTTCTCTATTTTCTCTTTCTTTACCAGCACCAATTAATATTGTTCCAGCACAATTACACTCTAGGTTGTAATATATTCCATCATTGTTGGGTATAACAAAAAACTCAACGCACGAATCAGTCCAGACTGGTCCATTATCAGCAGAGCTATTTGCTCTTACACTTTCTTCTGTAACCTTAAAATTTAGTATGAAAGCATCTTTAGAATAAGCTATTCTAAATCTCACATTTGGGCAGTAAGGATATTCATCCCAATTCACTTCATCTAACTTTTGAAATGCTACTTTTTCTTTATCTAAGAGAGCTGGAATAGCATCTACAGGTATGTTAGCAATACTAATTTTTTTAACGTCTAACTGTTTCATTCAATCTTTGTTCTTTAATCTAATATACAGTAATAAGTCGTATATATTATAAGCAAGAAGCAATAAATTTTATCATTTCTGATTTATTATCTTCTA
The DNA here is from genome assembly GCF_020741705.1 of Bacteroides coprosuis. Classification (NCBI taxonomy): domain Bacteria; kingdom Pseudomonadati; phylum Bacteroidota; class Bacteroidia; order Bacteroidales; family Bacteroidaceae; genus Bacteroides; species Bacteroides coprosuis. The sequence goes on along the minus strand of NZ_DYYK01000180.1, from coordinate 16,416 downwards.
CACTTTTTAAAAGCATAAATTGGTTCTTTGTACGCACCAAATTGTGTTCAGGATATTCTATTTTGTAGTAGATATCCCCATTGATATAGTCTGTCAGGAAGCGGACACATTGCATATAAGGGAATAAAGCTGCTGCGTATGGTAAGTTTTCGATTTCAATTGGAGTAAGAAAACTTTTTGCAGAGCTAAGATATCCTTCTGTAAATGCTTTAAAAATATCCATTCTAAACTCAACTTTATCGAAGTTTTTATCATCTTCTTTCACTGCATTTGCTCCTGTTCTTAAAAAATCCCCAAAATCAGAGAATATAAAGTTGGGCATTACAGTATCCAAATCGATAACACATAGAACGGAGCCATCTTTGTCAAACATCATATTGTTCACTTTCGTGTCGCAATGGCATATACGCTTAGGTAATTTTCCTTCTCTATGAAGCTTTTCACCTTTGCACATTTCGTCTTTGCGGCTTAAAATTTCGTCAATATAAAGTTGTACTTCTGCAACCCTACCTTTAGGATCGTTTTTAATGGCATTTCTAAGCTCTTCTAGGCGATATTCCATATTATGGAAGTTGGGTATCGTCTCTTCTAGTTTTACAGGTATATCAGCTAGCATTGCTTGAAATTCACCAAAGGCTTCTCCTGCAAATTTAGCATATTTAGAATTTACTGTTTCGAAGGTATCTGCATTAGGAATAAATTTCATTATTCTCCAATAGTTCTTACCATCAAAAAAGTAGTATTTATTATCAAGGGTAGGGATGAACTGAAGCACTTTTCTGTCAATGTCTTCAGTTTTATTTTCGATTAGCTTATTCTTTATGTGATTAGTTACTTCAACGATGTTGTTTTGAAGCATCTCTACATTTTTGAAGATATCATGATTTATTCTTTGTAGAATATAATCAGGCTTGTTAACTTCTTTTGTAGTAATTTTATAAGTGTCGTTAATTAGTCCTCCACCGAAACCTTTAACAGAATCGACTGTGGCTTCAACTTTAAATTTAGATATTATGTTTGATAAGTTTTCCATATCTTAGTTCCTCTATAGGTAATCGACTACAAAAATAGGAAGTTTAATTTACTCTGCAAAGATATATAGAAAGTGTATTGAGTGGTTTTATTGTAATTTTTTATAAAACACCTATGGGTATAAAACAAAAAAACAACTGATATTCTCAGTTGCTTTTTCTATGTTGTCCGACAGGGATTCGAACCCCGACAAACAGTACCAAAAACTGTTGTGCTACCGTTACACCATCGGACAAACTCTGTAGCTTTTCTCTTGAAATGCGATGCAAATATAGGAGGTTAATTTTTAACCTCCAAATATTACAACAACTTTTTATTTAGCAATAACTAAGAAATAATTCTTTTTACCTCTTTGTACAAGTAGGTATTTATTGTTAAGTAATTCTTTCTCAGTAATTAACATTTCAGGATCATCTAGTTTTTCTTTATTCAAAGAAACACCATTATTTTTAATTAATTTTCTTAATTCTCCTTTTGATGGGAAAATTTCTGCATGATCAACGAATAAATCAATCGCTTTTGTTCCGTCATTTAATAATGATTTTTCAATTTCAAATTGAGGAACGCCTTCAAAAACTGAAAGAAGAGTATCTTCATCAATCTTACGAAGTGTTTCTGATGTAGATTTTCCAAAAAGGATTTCTGAAGCTTCAACTGCTGCTTCATAATCTTCTTCAGAGTGTACCATTACAGTGATTTCTTTAGCTAAACGCTTTTGTAAAATACGTTCATGAGGAGCTTTTGAATGTTCTTCTGTTAATTCAGTTACAACTTCTTGTGAAAGTGTAGTAAAGATCTTGATGTAACGAGCTGCGTCTTCATCGCTTACATTTAACCAGAATTGGTAGAACTTATAAGGAGAAGTATAACGACGATCTAGCCAGATGTTTCCAGATTCTGTTTTACCAAATTTACCCCCATCAGCTTTGGTGATAAGAGGACATGTTAATCCAAATACCTCTTGTCCATTTGTTCTTCTAATGAGTTCGGCACCTGTGGTAATATTACCCCATTGATCTGATCCACCCATTTGTAGTTTTACACCTCTTGATTCTAATAAGTGTAAGTAGTCATAAGCTTGTAGTAACTGATAGGTAAATTCAGTGAATGACAATCCATCACGGGCTTCACCAGTTAATCTTTTCTTAACCGAGTCTTTTGCCATCATGTAGTTTACTGTAATGTGTTTACCTACATCACGTACAAAATCTAAAAAAGTGAAGTTCTTCATCCAATCATAGTTATTCACCAATTCAGCTTTGTTTTCGGCATCAGAGTCAAAATCTAAAAACTTAGATAATTGTTTTTTGATAGCCGCTTGGTTGTGGCGAAGAGTAGTATCGTCAAGAAGATTTCTTTCTAAAGATTTTCCTGAAGGGTCTCCAATCATACCTGTTGCTCCACCAATTAGGGCAAAAGGTTTATGACCACAACGCTGTAAGTGGCGGAGCATCATTACACTTACTAAGTGTCCAATATGCAATGAGTCTGCTGTAGGGTCGATACCTACGTAAGCTGAAACTTGCTCTTTAGCTAATAATTCTTCGGTACCCGGCATCATATCGTGTACCATTCCACGCCATTTCAGTTCGTCTACAAAATTCATATTTTAATTTATTATTTAAATTTCTGTATTAAGTAGTTACAAAAGTACGACTCTTTATCAGAACAAGCAACATCATCTAAAAAAAATACTTTCGGTATTCTCATATATCTGTTTTATAAGAGTTTGAGACGATATTTTTTTTAATTGAGCTATCCGATCTACTAGAGAGTCAATAGTTTCATCGGATTCATCAGTTTCAAGTAGAATCTTATTTAAAGGGATTGCTAAGACTGTTTTAGTATTAAATTTACTACCTATGGAAAGGTACATTTCATGTCTATAATATTGCTGTGCTAGTTGAGGTTTTCCTCTGAATCCGTGAATAATCCAGGGTTGTGTGGGGTTTAATTGATTACGAATCGCTAATAGTTCATCTGTTGTACGAACCATATGTATGAGAAGAGGCTTTTTAAGCATTTCAGAGACCTCTATTTGTTTTTGGAATACTTTGATTTGAGTGTCTAGTGGAATCTCTGAAAAAGTATCTAATCCACATTCTCCGATAACTATAATTTTGTTTTTGCTAGCTTCTTCTACAAAATTTTCCCAATTAATCTCTTCCAAAGGGGGGATATACCAAGGGTGAATGCCTATTGAACCATATTTAATCGTAGCTTTAGGCAGTTTAGGATAAATTGTGCTGTAAATTGTATCATCTCTTTGCTCTAAATTGAGATGACTGTGAATATTTAGTATTTTCTTCATGGTACAGGGTCGTAACCAGAACCTCCCCATGGATGACATCTTAATATTCGTTTGATAGTGAGATATAGCCCTTTTATAGGACCATGCTTTTTTAAAGCTTGAATTGCATATTGGGAACATGTAGGCGTGAATCTGCACGATGGTCCTAGCAAAGGAGATATTGCTGCTCTATAAAAGTATATTGGCAACAATAAAATACTTGTAATAACTTTACTTATGTTATGAATCAAATTCTTCACTAATATGCATTAAGATTTTTTTCATCCTAGACTCTATTTCGTCAAAAGGGTAGATGTCTGTTGATAAATAAATAAACGCAATAGCTAAGTGTTTATTTTGCGAAGATAGTTTATCTAATATTATATTTTTATTTGTTCTGAAGCTTTCCCTTAATAGCCTTTTTACTCTATTTCTATCTACAGCATGCTTATGTCTCTTCTTTGAAACACTCACAAGTATAGATGTATTTGTAGCTTCAGGCATGGGATGTTCTTTATATACTACGCGAATGGGGTATATAGAAAATGATTTAGCTCCTCCACAAAAAAGATAGTCTATTATCTTTTTACTCTTTATTCTCTCTTGTCTTTTAAATGTTTTTTTACCCATAAATAAACCGTCTTGCTATAATACATGAAGCGGTTAATAGTTATACAACTACTAACCGCTTTTTGTTTTGTTTATTGATAATAAGTATTACTTATTATTTCCTTTTATAAACTCCTCTAAAGCAGCCGTCATAGAAGGTGCTTTAACAGTAGGAGCTTCTAGGTCTAGTCTTAGTCCAGCATCTTTAACTGCTTGTGCAGTGCTTGAACCAAAAGTTCCTATACATACGTTCTTCTGTTCAAAATTAGGAAAGTTCTCTTTCAAGGAAGTTACTCCTGAAGGACTAAAGAATATTAGCATATCATAATCAAATGCTTCATCTTTGTCGAATTCATTGCTTACTGTTCTATACATGACAGCCTCTGTCAATCCAATGCTGTGTTTGTCTAGGTGATTTTTTATTTCACTATTGTGTACATCAGATACAGGTATAATGAACTTCTCTTTTTTATTTTTAATAATAAATGGGAGTAGACCTTCAAATTTTCCAGTAGTACCAAAGAATATTTTTCTTTTACGATACTGTACATATTTCTGAATATAGAGAGCAATTGCCTCTGAATTACAGAAGTATTTCATTGTGTCAGGTACTGTGATACGTAGTTCTTCACAAAGTGTAAAGAAGTGATCAATAGAGTGACGAGAGGTAAAAATTACAGCTGTGTGATCTAGTATAGAAATCTTTTGCTGTCTGAATTCTTGAACAGGAACACTTACCACTTTAATAAATGGGTGGAAATCTATTTTTACGCCATATTTATTTGCGATGTCGTAATAAGGTGATTTCTCTGATGCCGGTTTAGGCTGCGATACGAGTACTTTTTTGATTTTCAATGTTCTAAATATTAATGGTTAAAACATCTATGTATTTATGCATACATTTGTATAGTATTACACAAGGTATGATTTCAAGGGCACAAAAGTACAAAAATAAAAGGATATGACCATATATTTTTTTTGAAAAAAGTTTAATCCATTTATAATAGATCAGGCATTTTGTTAAGACAAACAGCCCAATTCCTACATAAACAATAGTATAATTTGAGGTGTTGTAATAAATTATAAACAACACTATAGGGTATAATATTAGTCCTAAATAATAAATGATTGTACTATAAGATTCGATCCATATGGATGTTCTAACTCTGTCATTAAAGACCCAACCAATGAATGAATATACCATCCACTTTATTAATAAGTAGAATAAACTAACCCCTGTAATTAGTCCTATAATAGAACCTGATTGATAATGTTCTACTGTTTGAGGGTACTTGGTTGATAGCAAAATATAAAGTGTTATTCCCACCATTATACAAGTTTGAAGTATAAGAAATATCAAACTATTGATTTCTGTATTGGTTGATGTTGAAAAAGCACTGACATGTGTTTTGCTATTTACAAAATTCCTTCCCAATTCTAAAAGGAAACTTTTACTTTTAGCCAAAGAAAAACAAGTAATAAAAAAGCATGATAATAATATTATGGTAATGGTATTATCATAAGCTGGTAGGTATGTCATAGGATTACCTATATAGGTTGCCAGCTTTGTTAATTCTATAGTCATACTATTTATTATCATAGAGTTTTATTTATTATATTTTTGCAAATTGTCGAATTGAAGCATCCCATTTTGGGGTGTTCTCAATCATATCTAATGCTTCTTCTGCTGAATTAGCGACTCTCCATATTTCTGCATGTTGTTGGCTCATGAAGTTTTCATTAATGGCTTTTTCAAGCATTTCAAGCAGTGGATCAAAGAAGCTGTTTATATTGAGGATAATGATAGGATTTAGGTATAGGCCTAACTGTTTCCAAGTTATAATTTCGAGTAGTTCTTCTAGAGTTCCACATCCTCCAGGCATAGCAATAATGGCATCACTCTTTTCAGCCATCAGCTTTTTTCTTTCATGCATGTCTTTGACTTCAATTAATTCGGTCAATCCAGGATGCTGCCAATTTTGTTCTACCATAAAATGAGGTATTACTCCAATAACTTTGCCACCATTGTCTAAAACTGCATCAGCAATACTTTTCATTAGTCCGATTCCTCCAGCACCATTAACAAGGTTGATTTTTCTTTGGGCCATAAACCTACCTAGTTCATTTGCTGCATTATAGTAGATTGGGTCTAATTTTGTACTTGATGCTGAATAAACACAAATGTTTTTTATGTTGTTTTTCATCTATAAAGTTTCTTATTCCATTATTTTACAAAAATAAAGAATCTTTGTTGCATACTTGCCTATTGTTCTATTGTTTCTATAAATAAAAAGGGTACAAACCTTAAAATATGGTATGTACCCCTTCTCTGAATATATAAATAGCTGTAAAGCTACGCTGATTACAAATTAAAAGCTTCTTTAATCTTATCTACACAATCTAGTTTTTCCCAAGTAAATAGTTCTACAACTAAAGTTTTGCTTTCTTGATAACGAGAATGGAATTCTTTAGTTATGACTTTAGAATCTCTTCCCATATGTCCATAAGCAGCTGTTTCACTGTAAATGGGGTTGCGTAATTTTAGATTGTTTTCAATAGCCTTAGGACGTAGATCAAATAATACTTTGATTTTATCTGCTATCTCTGCATCTGTCATGTTTACATTGGCATGACCATAAGTATCTACAAAAATATTGATAGGCTCTGCAATACCAATAGCATACGATAACTGTACAAGCATTTCTTCAGCCACACCTGCAGCAACCATGTTTTTTGCAATATGACGTGCAGCATAGGCAGCACTTCTATCTACTTTGCTAGGATCTTTTCCCGAAAATGCACCACCTCCATGAGCACCTTTACCTCCGTAAGTATCTACAATAATCTTACGGCCTGTTAGACCTGTATCTCCATGAGGTCCGCCAATAACGAACTTCCCTGTTGGGTTTACGTGGTAAATGATATGGTCATTGAATAGTTTTAATACATCTTCATGATGGATAGAGTTGATAACTCTTGGCATAAGAATAGTAATAACATCATTCTTAATGATATCTAACATTTTTCTATCTGCCTCTAATTGTGCTTCGACTGAATCATTATCTGGTTTGATAAAGTCGTCGTGTTGGGTAGATACTACGATTGTATCAATACGGACAGGTTTGTTTTCCTCATTATACTCAATTGTAACTTGACTTTTTGAGTCTGGACGAAGATAAGTCATAACCTTTCCTTCTTTTCTAATAGCAGCTAGTTCTACTAAAATTCGGTGTGATAAATCTAGTGAAAGAGGCATGTAATTTTCTGTTTCGTTGGTTGCATAACCAAACATCATACCTTGGTCACCAGCACCTTGCTCCATTGGATCTTCTCTTTCAACACCTCTGTTGATATCTGCACTTTGTTCGTGAATAGCTGTAAGAACACCACAAGAGTTACTCTCAAACATGTATTCACCTTTAGTATAACCAATTTTTTTGATTACATCTCTAGTGATTTCTTGAAGATCTACGTAAGCTTTGGATTTCACCTCTCCTGCTAGAACTACTTGTCCTGTAGTAACTAGGGTTTCGCAAGCTACTTTTGAATTTGGGTCGTACGCCAATAATTCATCAAGTATAGCATCCGATATTTGATCGGCTACTTTGTCGGGGTGTCCTTCTGACACCGATTCGGATGTGAATAAGTATCCCATATAACTTATTTTGAAAATTTATAAATTATTGTGGATGAATAGAAAAGAGTAGGTACATGATTATACATCATCAGAAAGGAATGTTGTTTTAGCATTTTTTTTCTGTGGTTGCAAGCTACTCAAATCTCTCCACGTGTTTATTTAGATTGCAAAGGTAGCTTAATTTCGCTAAAAATAGAATATAAACGAGCTATTTTAACTTATCTAACAAATGTTTCCCTTTTATAAGTTCCTTGATCTTAACCTCTAATATAGGGTGGATGTAATCAGGAGCAATTTCTGCTATGGGAATATAAACAAAGCCCCTTTCATGCATATATGGATGTGGAATTTCTAATTCCTTAGTTTTAATTTGCTCGGATTCATAAAAGATAATATCAATATCTATTACCCTATCTGAATACCCTTTAGCAGTACTCTTTGACGTTCTACCTAAGTCTAATTCTATTTTTTGAGTTTCTTCTAAAAGTTCTGTTGGAGATAGATTTATTTCAACAGATAATGCTGCATTTACAAAATTATTATCTGACTCAAAACCCCAGGGTTTAGAAGCGTAAAAAGCGGATAGCTTTTTAATATGACCTATCCGCTTTTCTATTTCTTTAACCGCTTTTTTTAGATTGAGTTTTTTATTTCCAAGGTTGGTTCCCAAGGCTAAATAAGCAAGTTTCATTTTTCTTTATTTATCGATGATTAGCATAGCATCTCCATATGTACCAAATCTATAACCTTCGTCCATAGCTACTTGATATGCATTCATAACAAAGTCGTAACCGCCAAATGCTGCTACTAGCATAAGTTGTGTAGAGTAAGGTAGATGGAAATTGGATACAAGGTGATTTGCTACATGAAATTCATAAGGAGGGAAGATAAACTTGTTTGTCCATCCTTCGTATTCTTTTAATAAACCATCAGTAGTAACTGTTGTTTCTATAGCTCTCATTACTGTGGTACCGATTGCACAAATATTGTTTCTAGTTTCTTTAGCTTGATTAACAATATCTACCGCAGGCTCAGCAACAATGATTTGCTCAGAATCCACTTTGTGTTTAGTTAAGTCTTCTACATCAATTTCTCTAAAATTACCTAATCCAGCATGGAGGGTTATAAAAGCTTTTTCTATTCCCTTTATTTCCATTCTTTTCATAAGCTCTCTACTAAAATGCAAGTTAGCAGATGGGGCAGTAACAGCTCCTTCAACTTCTGCAAAGATAGATTGAAATCTTTCTTCATCCTCTGGCTCTACCTCTCTATCAATCATTTCACGTGGAAGCGGTGTTTCTCCTAATGCATATAATTCTTCTTTGAATTTTCTGTGCTTAGTTTCTTCATCATCGCTTTCATCGCCATCGTATAAAAATCTCAATGTTCTACCTCGAGAAGTAGTATTGTCAATAACCTCTGCTACCATTGATTCATCTTCTCCAAAGTATAGTTTGTTTCCGATCCTTATTTTACGAGCAGGGTCAACAAGCACGTCCCATAGACGTTGTTCCGCATTTAGCTCTCTTAATAAGAAAACTTCAATACGCGCTCCTGTTTTTTCTTTATTTCCATATAGGCGAGCAGGGAATACCTTCGTATTATTGAATATAAAAACATCTTTATCGTCAAAATAATCAAGGATATCTTTGAATGCTTTATGTTCTATTTCACCAGTCTTCTTGTGAAGAACCATTAACCGAGAATCATCTCTAAACTTCGTAGGATGTAGTGCTATTTTTTCCTTCGGTAAGTTGAATTTAAATTGTGATAATTTCATGCCTATCTTATATTATATTAAATCTTTTACTCTTCTTCAATTTCTTGACTATCTAACCACTCGTAAAAATTATCTGGGTCCATGCAATCGTCAAGTGTTATGTTGCCTACTCTTATTCTTATAAGGCCTGTAAGGTGTGCTCCGCTATTTAGTGCCTCTCCAATATCTCTAGCTAAGGCTCTAATATATGTACCCTTACTGCATACTACTCTTATAGAAATATCGGGTAGATTACAATCAAGTAATTCTATATCATCTATAACGAGTAATTTAGGTTTTAAGTTTACCTCTTCTCCTTTTCTCGCTAAATCGTAGGCTCTTTTTCCTTCTATTTTACAAGCAGAGAAGGAGGGTGGAATTTGCTGTATCTCTCCAATAAAAGATTTTAGAGTCTTTTCTACTAACTCTTTTGTTAGATGAGATGTTGGATATGTTGCATCTATTTCGTGTTCCAAATCATAAGATGGAGTTGTTGCTCCAAGTTTTATATTTGCAATATATTCTTTGGTTTGGTACTGGAACTCTTCAATTCTTTTAGTTGCTTTGCCAGTACATATTATCATTACTCCTGTAGCCAAAGGATCTAATGTGCCTGCGTGCCCCACTTTGATCTTTTTTACATTCAGTTTTTTTCTTAATGCACCTCTAACTTTTGCTACTAAGTTAAATGATGTCCACTCTAATGGCTTATTAAAGTATAAAACTTCTCCTGTCTTAAAATTCATTATGCAATTTCTAAATTATGGCCCATGAGAATCATTGCTAAGATTGCAACCCCCACGATTATACGATAATAACCAAAAGCTTTAAAACCATATTTTGTAATAAAGCTGATAAAAAACTTAATAGCTAATAGTGCTACTATAAAAGCCACTACATTGCCTAGTATTAGAGTAAAAAGGTTATCTGATAAAACTTGTGTTCCTCCACTCAAATAGAGTTTTAATATCTTGTAACAAGTGGCTGCAAACATGGTAGGAACTGCTAGAAAAAAGGAGAATTCAGCAGCATGCTTTCTAGATAGTTTTTGTGCCATACCACCCATTATAGTTGCCATTGATCTGGAGACACCAGGTATCATAGCTATACATTGATAGATACCTATTTTAAAAGCTTTTCTATCAGTCATCTCAGTACTTTGGCTCTGGTTTTTAAATATCTTATCACTGAAAATCATAAAAACACCTCCCAATACAAGCATAGTAGCTACTACCGTAACACTCTCAAGAAGATCATCAATAATGTCACTAAATAGTAACCCGAAAAATGCTGCTGGAATGAAAGCGACTAAGAGTTTCCAGTAAAAATCATATTTATATAAGAACCGTTTCAGGTAGGTAAGCCCTTTTTTTGAACCAGACAAGCCTTTCACTGCTTCTGAATCGAAAATCTTGCATGAATTAAGATGGAAAAATCTCTTCCAATAAAGGCATACTACAGAAAGGATTGCTCCAAACTGGATAATAACTGTGAATGCTTTTACAAATTCTGTGCTTTCTATTCCTAGTAAACTCTGGGTAATTATCATATGTCCTGTTGACGAAACAGGAAGGAACTCTGTAAGTCCCTCTACTATTGCAATAAGTATAGTTTGTAATGTGCTTAATTCGTCCATGTGTTATTTTTGTTTCTTTTTAAATAAAATTGCAAATATGATAAATATGTATCCCAAGAACGATACTGCTGGTGCCAATTTAATGCGTCTAGCACTAAATATATCTGGTTCAAAATGAGTTTCAGTAGTCGATGGCCCTCCCATCAAAATAAAGCCAACGCATACGGCTACAAGACCAATGGCTAGTAGTATATAATTTGTCTTTGTAAAGGCTAATCTTTTTTTGTTTTTTTCGTTACTCATATCGGGTATTTATATGCTGTTTAATTGTTTTCTATTAAGTTTATAGGTCTTATTCACTAAGATACGGGTATTAATTACATTTACTATAACACCTAGAATAGGAGTTAGTAATAATACAAAGTAAAATGTTTTTATATCTATTACAAGAAGTGTATCTGGATGTGTTAATGTTAAAGTAAAAGCAGCTAATGATAATATAACAGAAGTAAATAATCCTGCTGCTAAACTACACCATAAATTCTTAATAATAAATGTATTGTATATATATTTCTTAGTCGCTCCAACTAGTTTCATATTATAAATGGGATATCTTTTACTATAAATTAAAATTCGAATAATAATATAAAGGAACAAATATCCAATTATTCCTATTATGAAAACTAGTAGAGTGGATGTTTTCTTTATGAAATCTGAAGCTGATAGAATATATTTAGTAATAGCTTCTGGATACAAAACACTATTGACTCCTTTCACTCCTTTTATCTGTTCAACATACTTATCTAGAGCCTCTAGATCTTTTAATTGACTACTATTTAGACCTATTTTTATTTGTTTCTGACTGTTATCGAGTGCTATAGATTTAATTATTTTTGCTTTTTCTATTTCATTTCTCACTTGAAAGGATTCAATAGGAGTGAGTGTACTTACTAACTCTACTTCTATTTCTAAGTTACTAATGAAATAATCTTTTATATTATTGAATGAGAATCTTAATAGAAGTGATATAGCAAACATGGCTAGCACTAATGTAGTGCTAACAAATAAGGTGGTAAAAGAAATTTTCCACTGATTGAGCTTGTATGTTTGCTTTTTACTAATCAATTTTTTTTAGAATATAGATTATTGAGCTACTCTCACTTTGTCTTTTCCACGATTTTATCCAACCTTTTAATCCGATCCAAAATCCTTTTATAAAAGAGAAAGAACTATCTCTGTTTTTTTCACTTATCATAGAAATATAAAAACCATCAAAAGGCATTGTTAATTCCTTTACAACTTGGAATTTATGCTTCTTGGCTATTTGTTTCATACTTTCTGGAGTAAAGTGCCATAAATGTCTTGGCACATCAAATGCTGCCCAATCTTTATGATAATATTGAGCATCAAAGGAGCTACAATTGGGTACGGCAATAATAAGTGTACCTTTTTGTTTGAGAATAGTATGAAATCTATCCCATATAGCGTTAAGTTCAGGAATATGTTCTAATACGTGCCAAAGAGTAATAACATCTTTCGATTCTGGCAATAGCGTACTCCAATAATTTTCATCATGTAACGTAATGTTAAAGTTGTCTTTTGCAAAAGATCTAGCATCTGCGCTTGTTTCAATTGCCTCGACATCCCATTGTTTCTCTATCATTTTTTTAGGAAACAAACCGATACCTGTGCCTACGTCTAGTAATGCTCCGTTCTTTATATTGCTATATTCCTCTACAAGATTAGCTTTTCGATTTAGCATATATTCTCGAACAGTATGATATACCTTGTTGATTAGTCCTTTTTTTGTGTTGCTGTGAGAAATGTATGCGTCAGATTGATAGTATTTACCTAAGTCATCTTTGCTCGGAATATTTGTGGTTTGAAGGAACTGACACTTCTCGCATTGATAAAGATCAAATTCTTCCCCTGAAGTAAAAGAATCTTTGCATGTAGTGTAATATATTAGTTTTGCTTCACCACATATAGGGCAAGTTTGTGTTATTGTTTTCTCCATACATGCTTGCAGTTTTCTCCAAGATAGGTAACTTTTTATGTCAGAACAGATTATTTTATTCCCAAATTGAATACAAATAAACAAATAATTCGGGAGTAAAAAGGAGTTATTTAATGTATTTTAATATATACTTAAGTATTATTCCTAAAAAAGTCGGTTAAATAAGTGTTTAACCGACTTCTATTATAATAAATATGATATAGATCGAAACTTAAAAAATTTCGGTTCCTATTAGTGTAGCTGAACTGACCTCATCTATTCTGACTTGTACGTAGTCTCCGATGCGGTGATTTTTTCTATCAAAAATGACTACTTTATTTTGCTGAGATCGTCCAAACAATTGATCTTTCGATTTTTTTGATACTCCTTCTACTAGTACTTCATAGGTTTGTCCAATGTCAGCCTTGTTGGAAGCAAGAGAAAGCTTGCTTTGTAATTCTATTATTTCGTTTAATCTTCTAGTCTTGATTTCTTCAGGCACATCATCAGGTAAGTTTTTTGAAGCATAGGTACCCGGTCTTTCTGAGTATTTAAACATAAAGGCATAGTCAAATTGACATTGTTCCATTAAGCTCAGTGACATTTGATGGTCTTCTTCTGTTTCAGAATGGAAACCACAGAAAATATCAGTAGTAATTCCGCAATTAGGAATAATTCTTTTGATTGCTTCAATTCTGTCTAAATACCATTCACGAGTGTATTTTCTATTCATTAGTTTTAGTATTCTGCTACTACCACTTTGAACAGGTAGGTGTATATGCTTACAAATATTAGGTGTTTTCGCAATAACCCTAAGAGTGTCATCGCTCATGTCTTTTGGGTGGGACGTTGAAAATCTTATCCTTGTACTAGGAGCATGAGTGGCAACAATTTCTAGGAGATGATGAAATTGTATATCTTCTCCTGTTTCTTTGTTAATAAAGTGGTATGAATTAACATTTTGTCCTAATAGAGTGATTTCTTTATATCCTTTTTTTATTAGGTCGTCCACTTCATTGAGAATACTTTCTACCTCGCGACTTCTTTCTCTTCCTCGGGTATAAGGCACAATGCAATAGGTACAGAAGTTATTACAACCTCTCATTATAGATACAAACCCAGAAATGGCTGTACCACACAATCTAGAAGGTATAATATCTTTATAGGTTTCTGTTGTTGAAAGTTCTATATCTATAGCTTTTTCTCCTGCTTCTACAGACGCTATAAGGTCGGGTAAGCTTAAATAGGCATCAGGACCAACTACAAGATTTGCATGGTGTTCCTCTATTAATGATTGCTTCACCCTTTCAGCCATACACCCTAGTACACCTATAATTAATCCTTTTTTCTTTCTCCTTTTCATAGAGTAGAAATAGTCTAATCTCTTATAGATTTTTAGTTCTGCATTTTCTCTAATAGAACAAGTGTTTAGAAACACTGCATCAGCTTCTTCTAAATCTTCGGTTATTTCATAACCAGCCATTTTCATTACAGAGGCAACGACTTCACTATCGGCTACATTCATTTGGCATCCGTAAGTTTCGATTAATAGCTTTTTCTCAGCTATTTCAGTTGCGGATTTTAAGTCCGCTCCTGTGTCTTCATTTTTCATTTCTGATTCATTTAGATGTTTATGGGAGAGCAAATATACACTTTCCTACATGAAAATCTTTTTATTTTAAGGAACTATATAACAAAAGTTATAGGAAAGGTTTCGTTTTTAATTAATGTTAAAATAGAGATGTTTATTTGAGCAATGTTTGGCTCTAATGAATTTAGTATGCAAATTTGCACGTGTGAAAGAAACATTAGATTTTTTCATAGTTAAGGTTTAGGTTAAAAAATAAGGGTAGCTGTGAAGCTGCCCTTTTTTATTTTCATTTAATTCAGCTGATTGTGTGTATTTTTTCTATCTTTGAAATATCCTGAAAAAATAATTAATCAGTAATGAGTGGATTTAGTATATTTGTTCTTTGGATAATAATAATAGTAGTTGTATCCAAAATTAATGCCAAGAAGAAGCAAGCCCTTGAAAGAGAATTAGCTGAAAGAAAAGTTGAAGCAAATTTCGAGGATGTTGTTGACCTAAATGACGACTTTGAAGAGTTTGATGACACTGAATTTGACGTGGATGATTCCTCTATCCCTCCTTATGCTTCAGAACCTGTATTCAAACCAATATTGGATGCAGCCACTTCCATTAAATTAGACATTTCCCAAGAATATTCTCAACAAATAAAGGAAAAAACTTTATTAAAACAGAAAGATAAAAGAAAAGAAAGTTTACATTTACGTAAACCTCAACAAGCTGAAATAGGAGATATTATTGCTGATACTGATATATCCAATAAAACTTCTTATACCCTTAAATCAAATGAAGAATTAAGGAAAGCTATTGTTTGGTCTGAAATCCTTAAGAAGAAGTATTAAATAACTTTTGAAAAATACAGATTATGGCTTTAAATTTTATGACTGCAGAAGAAGCAGCCGAATTAATTAACCATGGTGATAATATTGGCCTAAGTGGCTTTACACCAGCTGGTACAGCGAAGGCTGTTACATTCGCTTTAGCGAAAAGAGCTGAAGCAGAACATGCAAAGGGACATCCTTTTCAAGTAGGTATCTTTACAGGTGCTTCAACTGGTAACTCTTGTGATGGCGTTTTATCCGTTGCTAAAGCAATTCGTTATCGCGCTCCTTATACTACAAATAAGGACTTTAGAAAAGCCGTTAATAATGGCGAGATTTCTTACAATGATATCCATTTATCTCAAATGGCTCAAGAACTTAGATATGGTTTCTTGGGTAAGGTAAATATGGCTATAATTGAAGCATGTGAAGTTACAGAAGACGGTAAAATTTATTTAACTGCAGCTGGAGGTATTTCTCCAACAGTATGTCGTTTAGCTGATAAAATTGTAGTTGAATTAAACAGTGCTCATAGCAAAGAATCTATTGGTATGCACGACGTTTATGAACCTTTAGATCCTCCTTATCGTCGTGAAATTCCTATTTTTAAACCCAATGATCGTATTGGTAAACCTTATGTAGAGGTTGATCCTAAGAAGATTGTTGGTGTAGTTAAAACTGACTGGCCTGATGAGGCTCGTTCATTTACTAGTCCAGATCCTGTGACTGATCAAATAGGTCAAAATATTGCTAATTTCTTAGTTAGTGATATGAAGAAGGGTATTATACCTAAATCATTCTTGCCAGTTCAGTCGGGAGTAGGTAATATTGCTAACGCAGTTTTAGGAGCTTTGGGTAGTTCTCAAGATATTCCTGCATTTAATGTTTATACAGAAGTTCTTCAAGATGCTGTTATTGACTTGATTCGTAAGGAACGTGTCAAATTTGGTAGCTGCTGTTCACTAACAGTAACTAATGATTGTCTAAACAGTGTTTATGATGATATGAAGTTCTTTAAGGATAAACTAATTATTAGACAGTCTGAAGTTTCTAATAACCCAGAAGTTATTCGTCGTTTGGGTGTTATATCAATTAATACAGCGATTGA